>PXAV01000108.1 GCA_003565715.1 Methanosarcinaceae archaeon | reverse complement strand
TGAGAATACCTTTGAAACCTCAATTGTATCTCCGTATCTTTCACCAAACTCTGTGAGTATCTTGTTGGGTGCAAGGTCCTCCAATGTCATTACCACACGCTCTGTACCGTTGACTATAAAGTATCCTCCCGGATCAAGGGAATCCTCTCCATATTTGACCATCTCTTCCTCACCAAGGTCTGTAAGGTTGCATATATTAGACTTGATCATTACAGGGAGCTGACCTATCTTTGCCTCCTGGGGCTCCTTTTCCTCATCGTTCTCTACAACACTCATCTGCAGATAGAGGGGTGCTGAGTAGGAAAGATTCCTAAGCCTTGCCTCATTGGGGTAGAGATTCTCAATAGCACCGTCCGCTTCCTTCACAATAGGGTTCTCTACACGTATAGTACCCAGTTTTATATATGTGTCTTCAAGGTCCGTTTCTATTATCTTCTGCTCGTCGATGATCTTTTGCAGCCCTGTTTCCAGAAACTTGTTGTATGAATCGATGTGATGCTGTACTATCTTTTCTTTTGTGAAATACGAATGTGGGATATGTCCTTTGGTTAACGCTATGATAGCACCTTCTTTATGTGATTTGTATTATTGTAAAAAAAGACATGTCAGATTGCCTCAATATGAGATCCACTAAATCAAGCAATTACAAGTCGGTAGTAGAATGCTTCGCCAGCAGTCTGGCTGTTACGGCTTATCCTCACAACATCCCCCGTCTGTGCCCCGATTTCCTGTATGACCGGATCAACGATCTTTATTTTTGGAAGTTTTTCTTTATCAATTGAATATTTTTTTAAAACAGACTTAAGCTCATCTTCCGACATAATCTCATGTTTAGGGATTAACTGGTGGTCAAGCAGGCTAAATTTTCTCAATATATTACTCCTCCCTCAAAAACGTGAACGCGAACTCTCTTTATGCGTAGTGATGCAATGGCGGGCTCGTAGGGATTTGAACCCTAGGCCGTCTGGTTAAAAGCCAGACGCTCTGCCTGACTGAGCTACGAGCCCATTCCTATGGGTGGATTTGCTGAGGTTGCTTCACGTTCATCGACTTCGGTGTAGCGGGGGATAAAAGCACTTATATCATATATAGTTTTCGTGTTCTTTATGATGGTTTAAATGATATTGTAAGAACTGTTTTTTATATTTGGAACATTTTATTCTTCATAATAGATTATGCTCGTTGCCGACAGAAACCTATATATCTTATCATCTTAACTTTTTAGACAGTAGGTGTATTATTGCCAACACATTCTCCTTATTTTTCCAGCTATCATTTTTCTTATCATGGTGACTATATGTGTATATTCTCAGACACTATATCCTCTATCCTGTAAAAATCACAGCAAAAAAAGGTAGATGATCACACTTATCTGCAGGGGGATCACCATTCCAAAAAGATAAAAAAGGTGCTGATCACAGGTCTTATGTGCCTGTTTCCCAGTCCTCCATGTATGCTATCTGCTCTTCTGATAGCTTATCAATACTTATGCCCATTGACATGAGCTTCATCTCTGCAATTCCCATGTCCAGTTCATGCGGCACAGCGTGCACTCCATTTGGCAATTTGTTCTGTGCTATATACTTGACACAAAGGGCCTGATTGGCAAAGCTCATGTCCATTACCTCAGCAGGATGGCCATCCCCTGCAGCAAGATTTACAAGTCTTCCGTCTGCGAGCACATAAACACTTCTTTTGTCCAGTCTGTATTCCTTGATGTTATTTCTTACAGTTCTTACAGAGTTTGCCATGGAACTGAGGTCTTTGAGGTTGATCTCCACATTGAAATGTCCTGCGTTTGCAAGTATAGCACCGTCCTTAATGACCTCAAGATCCTCTCTTTTAATGATATCTCTATTGCCGGTGGTGGTAAGGAATATATCTCCGATCTTTGCAGCCTCTTTCATGGTCATGACCTGGTTACCGTCCATGCGGGCCTCAAGTGCTCTTATTGGATCTATTTCGGTTACTATGACATTAGCACCAAGTCCCTTGGCACGCATGGCTGCACCTTTTCCACACCATCCATAACCACCGATGACAACATTCTTGCCTGCCACAAGAAGATTTGTGGTTCTCATAATGCCATCCCATGATGATTGTCCGGTACCGTAGCGATTATCAAAAAGGAATTTTGTCATGGCATCATTGACAGCAATTACCGGCATCTTCAGTGCACCATCGCGCTCCATTGCCTTTAATCTGTGAATCCCTGTTGTTGTCTCCTCACATCCACCAAGGATACCCGGCAAAAGGTCTGTACGCTCGGTGTGTATTTTGAAAATAAGGTCTGCTCCGTCATCGATTGTGATATCCGGCTTAAAGTCAAGTACTTTATCTATGGCCTCATAGTACTCCTCATTACAGCAGTCATATCTTGCAAAGCATCTTATGTTCTCTTTATTATGTAGTGCCATTGACACATCATCCTGTGTACTGAGGGGGTTACAACCTGTTATGGCCACTTCAGCACCTGCGGTGGCCAGTACTTCAACAAGTGCTGCGGTCTTTGCCTCTACGTGTAGTGCCATGCCAATTCTGTGGCCTGCAAGGGGCTTTTCTTTTTTGAACTGTTCTTTGATGATGTCAAGAACAGGCATATGGTTACAAACCCAGTCTATCTTCATATTACCGGATTCTATCATTTCGGTATCATTCATTTAAATATCTCCACTTTTTCTTATAGCTTATCAACTTTATCTATTATTATCAACTTTATCTATTATTGTGCTGCATATCTGTTATCCAGATATTTAATAAACCTGTTCTCTTTTAAAATATGTCAGTTCAATTTCCAAGGCGCGATATAAGCTCTTCTGAAACCTTTATTACAGTATTCAGGACTTCATGCTCATTCATTGAGATAACATTTCCATCTTCCATGAGTATTATGCCGTCAACTATCGTGGTCTTCACATCCTTGCCACTGGCAGCATATACAAGATGTGATGCCACATCGTATACTGGTGTGAGATGGGCTTTTTTCATCTCTATCAGGATTACATCTGCGTTGTATCCTTTCTTGATCATGCCACTTCTGATACCAAGGGCCCTTGCACCATTGACAGTAGCCATCTCAAGTATCTTGCGCGCGGGAAGTATGCTTGGGTCCATTGTACTGACCTTTTGCAAAAGGGCTGCAGTCTTCATCTCTTCGAACATGTCAAGGTTATTATTGGATGCACATCCGTCAGTCCCAAGACATACATTTGCACCGCTTTTCACTAATTTTGAGACAGGGCATATCCCGGAAGCCAGTTTCATATTGCTGACCGGGTTGTGGGATATATTGACCCCATGCCGGGCAAGTATATTGATGTCACCATCGGAAAGCCATACACAGTGAGCTGCAAGTATAGCAGTTCCCCAGAAGTCTATATCCTTTAAAAAATGTATGGAACACATTCCATATTTCTCTTTCATATAGTTGAGCTCAGCTTCCGTTTCAAGTACATGGATATGTATCCTCACATTATCTTTATCTGCCTGCTGCTTTACACGTATCAGAAAATCCCTTGAACATGTGTTGGGTGCATGCGGTCCATACATTGTAGTTATCCTGCCATTTGCCCTTCCATTCCATTCCTTTACAAAGCAACTACCTTCTTTAAGTTCCATGTCAGCTTTTTCCCGATCACCAAAATCGATCATGCCATAGGAAAGTGAAGCTCTGATCCCGGATTCTTCAACTGCCTGTGCAACTTTGTTCATATGCATATACATATCTGCAAAGGATGTGGTCCCAGAACGTATCATTTCCAGACATGCAAGCTTTGTGCCAGCGTATATATCCATGTCTGTAAGTTTTGACTCAGCAGGCCAGATATTGTCCTCAAGCCATTCCTTAAGATGCATATCATCAGCATAGCCTCTGAAAAGCGTCATGCCGGCATGACAATGAGTATTTATAAGACCGGGCATAAGTACCGAACCCTTTGCATCGATTACCTTCTCTGCGTTAGAGTTGGTTGATGTTCCAACATCTTTGATAATGCCATTCTCTACTAAAACGAATCCATTCTCTATATCACCTACTTCCGGATCCATTGTCAATATGTATGCATTCTTGATTATTATATCAGCCATTGTTGATCACCAGTACTAATCAGGATGTTTCTTCTCTTAGCTTTTCCATGTACAAGCACATTATCTTAAACCTGTGCTCAGCTATCTCTTTTGCCGTAGCTGTGTTAAGTCTTTGGGCAATTTTGAATGGCTTTCTCTCCATATAATCGTAAAAACCATGGAATGGGTCTTCTGTATATGCGTTCATAGATGTTTCTTTCACCGTACCTGTGGTCTGCTTCAGGGTCCTTAATGCGCCCATGGAAACAAGGGACCGGAAGATTCCCACAGCTCCAAGAGCATCTATCCTGTCAGCATCCTGAAGGATCATAGCCTCGATGGTCTGTGCCTTTATACCTCTGCTGAAACGATGCGACAGTATACATGATGTAACATGGTCCACAAGTTTTGCCTCTGCACCATTATCCTCAAGGAACTGGCGTGCTATATGTGCACTATACACAGCGTGGTCGCCACCTTGTCTATGTTCTTGCACTATGCCTACATCATGAAGAAGGGCTGAAAGTCGCAGTACTTGCAGATCACCACCTTCATTTGCTTGTATTTTCATGCATGTGCTCTCAACACGCTCAATGTGGCTCATATCATGGGTACTTGGTTCGCCTTCAAGTATCCGGGAGACAAAAGATCTTGCTCTATCTATCAGATCCATTCTACTCCAATTTTCTCTGCCTTGTTCTTCAGATGCTCCTGTATGGTATAGAGAGCATCAGATACTACTTTTTTATTATCATAGTTATCAATAATATCCTGCAACGGGTCAAAACTTCCTTTTTTCATATCTTTTGTGAGATCCACCATGTTACTGAGTGCCCGGGTTACGTTATCAACAATAGTGACAGTGGCTCTGAGGGATGTCCTTGAAAGAGGATTGAGGTCTATGGCAATAACGGTTTTTCCCATTTCAACGAGCTTCTGACAACGATCTCCATCCTCAAGCGGAACCAGCACAACATCGGCACTGAATATGCCTTCCTCATCAACAATGGCTCTGTCATGTGAAAGATCAAGCCTTTTATCTCCTTTTGTTCCAAGGACCATGCCAGCACCATGTGATTTTAAATGCTCTGTTATTCTATGAACCCTGGTATCACTTCTGTGGAAGAGATTTACTTCCAGCCGTGCATCAAGTACATCTGCAAGAGATACCATCAGCTCGGGTACAAGAGCAGCTGTGTTGCCGTTAACTGATATTACAGGGCTCCTTGCTAGGAGCATGTGTGCCACAGCAACCCTCTGTGCAATGACGGCCGACTCAGTTGTTCTCTCACCGATCAGATAATCAAAAGCCTCACCACGCCCCTGTGCAACAAGGCCCTGTTTACTCGTAATGCCCATGTCAATTCCATGTACTATTCTTTCCCTTGCCACAAGTGATTCATATCGGGGATGATCTTTTGGTATCTCTGTCATTCTATAAGCTATCTCCTTGTGATTTCCTTTCTCTGTGGGTTTGTAGGATTTATGGAGTAGAAATTCTTATTTCAATGAGCAGTAGTTTTCACTCCGCTGTGTGCAAACATTCAGAAAAACCATACTATCCTAGCTTAACTGATCTTTATGCACCCGGTCATTACCTTGAACTTTAACACCTTACCAAACTGCATGAAAGTTTCTTCAAGGGTGGAGGCAACTGAGGGATCTGGTATTGCGAACACAGCATTACCAAGCATTGCCTGGGATGCCACAACGCCAATAGAATCCGATGCCTCGATGACTTCAGTGACCTTTTTACCGGCAAGCCCACTCTGGATCGTAAAGTCCCTGGAGCAGAGCATGAAGTTATCAATTGTAGGCTTCTGTATAAGTCTTTTCATTTGTCTCTTTCCGCCCTCATTGATATGCTTGATTATTCCAGGGTCGCTTAGTATGGATTCGGTTGGCATTTCCCCAAGGGCTACACAATAGACATGCACATCTTTTGAAGGTATAATGTCTGCAGCAGATGTAGAAGGGGCTCCAGGCGTTCTTCTGATGACTATGCCTCCATGTATCTGCCCTGTAACATCTCCAAGTCCACTGTATCTGCTTACCTCTGCCACATGTGCGATATCGTTGAGCTGGTTTGCAGTAAGTTCCATTGAAAGTGCTTTATTTAGTGCATAGGCAGTACCAAGTGCACCAGCGCCAGATGCTCCGAAACCACACCCAATGGGTATTTCTGCTATACTCTCTATCCTGACAGGGCGTTCTGTGATAAGTTGTGCAACTGCTTTGCTGGTCTCTCCTGCAACTTCAAAGCCGTTTAGGAACAGTTCAGTCATGTCGATATCTTCTGAGACTGTAACGGTAGTTCTAACTCCTCTGTCAAGAACAACACCACATCCTGTGGAGCCCTTTTTCATTATATCATCATGTTCGCATATCTCAAAAAAACCGGTTATATGTGCAGGTGCAGATGCCTGGGCAACTAATCTTTTTGTGGGTGACATTTATTTATTGTCCTTTTTTAATAGCGTTGCAGCTATTTCATCCATAATTATGTTTGCAATCAAACTTTTCTTTCCTTCAATGTGAAGCCTCTTTTTACCTTCCGCATTTATAAGGTTGACAACATTGCTATCTTTTCCTATGCCTCCCTCACTTACTTCATTGGCAACTATCATATCAAGGCTGCAATCTTCAAGGGTTTTTTCAGCTCTTCTGAGCAACTCTTTTGTATCAACACCTGCTTCGGCTTTAAACCCTATCATCATTAAATGGGGATATGCGTTCCTTACTTCTTTTATGAGTTTGCGGGTCGGCCTGAATTTAAGGCATAGTTCCTCTCCGGACTTGATTTTTTTAGCACTTGCATCAATAGTGTAATCAGCAATAGCAGCTGAACTTATAAGAATATCATAACTATCTTTTAGTTCACTGAGAACATCTTCTGTCATCTGGGATGCTGTTTCTACATATATCTCCTTGATACCTGCAAATCCAAGGGTGTTCCGGTGCACTATAGTTACATCAGCACCACGACGATATGCTTCAAGTGCCAGCTCCTCTCCGGTCTTTCCCGATGCTCTGTTTGTCATTATACGTATGGGATCAATAGGCTCTGATGTGGATCCACTGGTTATCAATATCTTCTTCCCGGAAAGGATATTTTTTGAAATTGTGCGCTCCACTTCAAGTACTATCTCGTCATTGTTTGCTATTTTAGCAATCCCTTCCTCTAACCTTGGGCCGATGATATATATTCCCCAGTCTTTGATCTTTTCTATGTTCTCAATTACTGCAGGATGGTCGTACATATCCTCATGCATTGCAGGAACTATCATAACTGGTTTACCGGCTCCAATAGCTGTTGTTGCAAAGGTTGTTACTGGGGTGTCATCTATTCCTGCAGCTATCTTGCCTATGGTATTGGCAGTTGCAGGGGCAATAAGTAGCAGATCGGCTTCTCCCATGTTCCCAAAGTATTTTACATGTTCGACCTCACCTGTAATGTCTGTAATTACATCATTACCGGTAGCATAATGCATTGACATGGGGTTTATTATCCACATTGACGCTTCACTCATCACAGCATATACGTCTGCACCCCTGCGCACAAGTTCCCTTGCAATCTCCACAGTACGCACGGCGGCAATGCTACCAGTGACTCCTATTATTATTGTCCTTCCTTCCAGCGAACTGGATACTGTGGACCTTATCCAGAGTGTAGGGTGTTCTTTTCTTGTGCCCGACATGTTATATCCTTTAATTAATTGATACTTTGTTGATTTTAGTTGTTTGTAGTTAATCGTAGGTGATCTTAGTTAACATTGCTTTATCTTTGGTATTTTGCAGCTGGAATTACTATATTGGTGAAAGGATCAAGCTTGATCTCTTCTTTTCCCTCCGGGCTGACAATTGGATTGCCTACTATTTGTCATACTATTATAAGATTACTCGTATTGAGAGGATGTTACTCTTACTACAACATTCCCAACATATGTATTCCCGGCATATTCCAGATATAAAAAAATCTGAAACTCCATTTCTTTAATTGTTCTCTTCATCTCAAAAAGAAATAACAAAATCAATTCTCCACCTGAGAATTATAGAGCAGAATAGGGCAGAGAGACAAAATACCAGGAAAAAGCACATCATCTGAAACATTTGACACATGATATGATGATATCCTTTTCGGAGGAAAGTTCAAGTGCTTTTTCTATACCATACCCAAGTCCCGGGGCATGTATCGCACTATATTTGCAGATGTTCTGCATTCTGGAGCCCACCAGTATAAGTTTAGAGATATCTCTGCAGCGTTTTGCCAGAAACATTGACACATCTTCTGGAGGCAGCCCTTCACATACCTGGGAAGCTTCCTCTCCAATGATCATAATCATGCCTGATGAACTGGCTTTGTATTTGTTCATTGCATAGTCAAGCGCCTGCTCTGCAGAGCCTATGTCCATTCCGGAGTTGGAATTGTCGATCATTATCCTGTTAGATATATTTTTTTCTTGCATTCTTCCCTGAAGCCCATTAAATGAATTTATAGCTTCAGTTATTGATCCATAAGGCAATCCCATCCATGATGCTACAGAACATGAGGCTGCAAATGCAGTAATGTATGATCTGGTATCGTATAGGGTTGATGTGTTTATTGAAAGAATATGCTCATTTTGTTCGATGATTATATTATCTTTCTCCAGTCTTAGATGGAGATTCTGTTTTGGATACCTCTCAATATCCTTTTCTTCTGTTGTTATAAAGGTAAAAAAACAACGATCGTACTCTTTTGCGGCTTCGATTGCCATTTTATCCTTTGCATTGAGGAAGAATATCTCATCCTTGTTCCCGTACTTGAAAACCTCTGTTTTTGAATCACTCGCCTTTGCAGTCGATGCCGCGATTCTGTAATCTGGTCCAAGTGTAGTGATGACGCCAATGTCTGCCTGCCCTGTAAGGCCCAGGGAAACTTCAAAGATGTAACATTCAGCATCAATACCTATGCTTTCTATTATATCTATTGCAAGAAGGATACTTCCAGGTGCAATGCTTAGTCCAAGGTGCAATATCTTAAAATGTCCTTTATTCCAAATCTCAAGTCCCCTGGTTGTGTGAAGTACAACCTTCATATTCTTTGAGAGCATCTTTGCCAGAAGGGATGCAGAACTTGTCTTGGCCTTTGAACCCGTGATCTCTATAACAGTTACCTGGTCAAAGCTATTTGACATTGATAGTATTTGTCCAACAGCCATGTGATGGCTCATTATATCAATCGATTTTTCCCTTGCTTCTGTCAGCATTGGATATTTTGGATCCAGATGTGTTGGACTTATAAGAAGGTCAAAAGCATTGACATTCAAGGGATCATGGGAGGTCGCGATATCATGCTTTTCTTCAAGATCAAGCATCATATTACTATCTAGTGTACTATAAACGTCTACAGCAGTTACATTAAAACCCCTGCTTGCAAGCTTTTTAGCAATTATCCCTCCTGCATGGGTCAGGTCAAGTACTGCAATATTCCTGTATCCTATTATATCTTTATCCATATTTTCTTTATATATTGCAGAAAACAGTAAAAAACATGAACTTACGAAGGGATATATACTCCTAAATCACATCGTCTGCTTCATCATCTTTGTAACTGTCAGACCCAATCATTGCAGCTGAAATTGAATCAATTCCGTCGAGCCATTCTGCAACAAGCCCAAAGGGTATGTCTTCCATCATCTTCTCTGAAAGCTCCTCTCCGTTGAGTATCCGGGCACCTATCTCGGCTACTGTAGCAAGGGCTATCTCGATATCATCTGAGGCTTCTGCTTCAAGTGCTACTTTTATAAGATCATCAATATTATCCTTATTGTCATAGTCTCCATTCAAATAAGCCTCAAATGCTGCAAAACCACCCATTAAGGATGTCTGCAAGGAATCTATCATAAGATCTGCATCCTCTGAGATTGATCCAATTTCCTCAAGTGCAATATCCCTTATCTGTGCAATATGTTCTAGTGCAGCATCCCGGGATATCTGCTCCTTTTCATATCTTGCTATTATCTTCAGGCATGCAAGTATTATGTCATCTTCCATATTGACAAAGATTGCTCCTTCTTTGCCATGTGGCTCATCAGATGCCTCTAACTTGAAATCACTGTGCTTTACCTGCTCTATCCAGTTGTTCCAACGCTCTTTTGTATAAAAATCGTGCTGGATAATATCTCTTTCCTTACCTGGCATTTGATTACCTCTAGTACCTCTATATAAGCGACCTAACTTCGTGTATATTGTTTTTACTCTTTGTAACTTATAAATACAATGAGCTTGAATTAATATGATATATTAATTACCATTACGAATTGCTTTTTTTATAAAAAGGTGTTCGTAAATATCTACACTTTCAGCTCTACCTTTTTCAATGAGCATCCTGGGGTCATATCCACATCCATTGCCCCAAGGACTTTTACCACAGTACATTTATCTCCTTCCTTTAAGCCTTCGGGATAAAGTATATCATACAGGCTATCATCAAAGCTCTTGCATTTTGGTGGTTCATAGCTTACCTTTGAACCTATGACAGCTTTCCTTGAATCAATAGCTGCAACAATTGGAGCAGACTCTACCTCTACTGTCAGTACTCCGCCATCATGCACAAAACATTCATGTATAGTGTCTGCCTTTCGTTTTATTACACGGTACTTTCTTCCTGGTTCAAGGTTCATACATGTTCTTTTTAATTTACATTTTTTACATTCACGGGATTCGCCCATGAAGATGAACTCTTCTCCTTCCTTTGCAAGCCTTGACCCAATAAGTGTAATGCTAATGTTGTTATTTGTCATGTGATCACCTGGATTATCGTATGCTATGTCATTATAGTATCTTTATGAAATAACTTTTGTTAGACGTGCGACCTTCTCAGCAGCTTCGGGTGTGATACCTGAACCTAGTATTGTATATCTTTCAGGGCGTATCTTGTGTGCGATAAGTAAAGCCTGTGTTATATACTTCTCTTCAATACCAAGGTCCTTGGCAGTTGTTGGAGCACCAATGATCTCAAGACATTCCTTTATCATCTTCCAATCTCCTCCGTGAAGGTACATCATCATTATAGTCCCCACTCCACATTGTTCACCGTGAAGTGCACCTGTGGGTGATACCTTATCTAGTGCATGACTGAACATGTGCTCGGAGCCTGATGCAGGTCTTGAAGAACCTGCTATGCTCATGGCAACGCCACTTGATACCAGTGCCTTTACAACGATCCGGACAGAACTTTCAAGGTCAGGCTTTATCGATTCAGGTGAATCCATTAATATCTGTGCTGCCATCCTGGATAGCGTTGCAGCATACTCACTGAAAGACTCGTTCCTTAACCTGTGTGCAAGCTCCCAGTCCAGTACGGCCGTATAGTTTGATACTATATCTCCACAACCAGCTGCAAGCAATCGATATGGGGCACGCGCTATTATATGTGTGTCAGCTATCACGGCCATGGGTGCATTCACCTCAATTGATGATTTCTTTCCTTTATTATGTATTGAAGCTCTGGAGGATACGATACCATCATGTGATGCAGCTGTAGGCACGCTTATAAAAGGCAATTCAAGTTGTGTGGATGCAAGTTTTGCCACATCTATGGACTTACCGCTCCCTGCTCCTATCAGATATTTAGAACCTGCAACTTTTGCCTTTTCAACAACTTTTTGTACCTCATCCATGCTGGCTTCCTTTGAAATGGCAATATCAGGATTGTATCCACAATCCTCAAGAATATCATATACTATGTTTCCTGCTATTTTTTTTGTACTGCTTCCAGTAACTATGAAAGCACCTTGCTGCAGTTTGAGGTCATCACACACGTGCTTTATATCGTAGACAACATCAGGTCCGACAACAACGTCCCTCGGTAACTGCATCCATTTCTTTTTGCCTTCTGGCGGGTTCATTCACATACCTTCCATTATACAGATAAATCTTCCTATATTATTATAGGAAATCTGGCTGAAACTGAACATGGATTGGAAAAAACGCAATGATAAGTTTCGCTAATCCCATAAACTATTAAATGTTAGTTGTATTAGGGTATTCCTATATTATGTTGATGCTGTGATTATAATGTCATTGATAGATAAAGTTACCCAATTTATCAGCGAATATTACATAGACCCTATTTTACATGATAGCGGATACAATATCATTAATACGCTAACATGGGCTATAGTGCTTGGCATATGTATCTTCGGTGTAGTGAAGCTTCTGAGAAAAATGGACATGCCTATAGATAACAGACTAACTGCAGCTGTTATTCCTTTTATACTGGCAGGCTCATCCCTCAGGGTTATAGAGGATACAGGAGTTGTCTCTTCTCCTGCAAATTATTTGCTGATAACACCAAATATATATTTTGTGGTTTTCCTGATTACTGTTTTTTTCCTTGTGATCTCAAAGTTTTTGGTCCGGCAGAAAGGAAGCGCAGATCACATGAAAGGAGATCATATGATGATATTTGCAGGATTTGGTGTCTTGTGGTTTATATCAAATCTGATGGTCCTTTTGTATCTTGAGAGCCTTGTGTACCTGTGGGTTCCCTTTTTTGTTATAGTTACAGCCAGTCTGGTTTTGTTAGCTGTGAAAATTATGTTTGACCATCTTGGGTCATCTTTGCTTGGTAGCAAGATAAATCTTGCAATATTATGGGTGCACCTTATGGACGCATCTTCCACACTGGCTGGGATCGATCTGCTTGGTTACTATGAGAAACATGTTGTTCCTGCCTACCTGATAGATATTACAGGTACTGCACTTGTGATGTATCCGTTAAAACTATCAATCTTCATTCCTGTATTGTATATACTTGACAATAACTTCAATGAGGACGCTGAATCAAGGACATTAAAGGAATTCCTGAAACTGGTGATAATTGTCCTTGGCTTGTCTCCCGCTTGCAGGAACACTCTTAGAATGGCATTTGGAGTATGAACTATGAACAAAGAGAATCAAAGAGGTATAGCGATTGCCTATATCAAAGAGCTGAAACCATTTATAATGCTCAGCCTCGCACTGTTTGCATTATCGGTGCTTGCAGGTGTGATCTATTACATTATCAACCCTTCTTATGCTCTGGGGACACTTTCCGGACTTGAGGACATAGTTGATCTTATAAAGGACTTCTCTATCATTGAGATAATGCTTTTTATATTCATCAATAATGCAGTAAAAATGCTTTTTGCTATCTTGCTTGGGTTTGCTTTGGGTATATTCCCGTTCTTCTTCCTCGTGATGAATGGCTTTATAATTGGTGTGTTCGCTCATTTCCAAACGGTAGAGAATGGATTATTGTTCATAATGGCAGGACTTTTGCCTCATGGTATAATTGAGATCCCGCTTCTGATAGTTTCCTCTGCAATAGGTCTGAAGATAGGCTATGTTGCAATGCAGTTTCTTCGCTCAAGGCCTGGGGCAGAGCTCAGGTCAGAGATTAATAAGGGTGTAAGGTTCTATTTCCGCTGGATGCTGCCCCTTGTGTTCCTGGCAGCAGCAATCGAGACCTTCATAACACCTTTGTTCATCTACTTTGTTGCGGGTCCATGATAGTTTTAAGATTTGAATGAAGTAAAATGTAAAAGTTTTATTAATGGTAAGTACAATGTCTGCAAAAAAAACCGAGGACATAACATGTTAGACAGAAAAGAGATCACAGAGATCATTGAGGATTATGACACTGATAAGGTCAAGATCGGGGCCGTAGCATCACACTCGGCACTTGATGTCTTTGACGGTGCAATTGAGGAGAATTTCAGAACATTCGCCGTCTGCCAGCAGGGTCGTGAAAGAACATATACTGATTATTTCAGGTCACAAAGGGACAATGGAGGTAATATTGCTCGTGGTATAGTGGATGAGCACTTATCCCTGAAAAAATTCTCTGAACTGACAAAGCCTGAGTACCAGAAGAGACTTGTGGATGAGAATGTACTTTTCGTGCCCAACCGTTCCTTCACATCCTACTGTGGTATCGAGGAAATCGAGAACGATTTCAAGGTACCTCTTGTAGGTAGCAGGAACATGCTTCGCAGTGAGGAGAGAGGTATGGAGCGTGATTATTACTGGCTGCTTGAAAAGGCAGGTCTGCCATTCCCTGAAAGGATAGAGGATCCACAGGACATAGAAGAGCTTGTAATGGTCAAACTTCCCCACGCAGTTAAGAAGCTTGAGAGGGGGTTTTTTACAGCCGGGACATATGAGGAATATCAGCAAAAGGCACAGTCTCTCCTAAAACAGGGTGTTATAACACAGGATGCCCTTGATAATGCGAGGATAGAGCGATATATTATCGGTCCCGTATTTAATTTTGATATGTTCTATTCTCCCATTGAGACTGAAATGAACAAACTGGAGATACTTGGTATTGACTGGCGTTTTGAAACAAGCCTTGACGGTCATGTGCGCCTGCCTGCCACTCAGCAGATGACACTTTCAGAGCATCAACTGACCCCTGAGTATACTGTATGTGGTCACAACTCTGCAACCCTCAGAGAATCCCTTCTTGAGGAAGTTTTCGGCCTTTCTGAGAAATACATCGAGGCGGCAAGCAAATATTATGATCCCGGGATAATAGGCCCTTTCTGCCTGCAGACCTGCATTGATAAGGACCTGAATTTCTATATCTATGATGTTGCACCAAGGGTGGGTGGTGGTACAAATGTCCACATGTCCGTAGGTCATCCATATGGCAACACTCTTTGGAGAAAGCCAATGAGCACAGGCCGCCGGGTGGCATTTGAGATACGCAGGGCCATTGATGCTGGCAAACTTGATATGATCATGACATAATGTGCAATTAATATGTATCTGGGCAAGCAGATGTAATGGCAAACGATTATGCTCAAAACCATTATACTCAATCGACAAACAGTTTAAAAAATCGTCTACTGTTTTCTGTCCCTTGATTTATCCGGCTCCTTTAATGGTGCCGGATTTTTTTTCAGGCTATCTATCTCTTACAGTTTGCAATAATAATTTATATAATTAATTCTATATAATATTCTACATGCAAGTAGAAAGAGTATCTACAGGGATAAATGAAATGGACAACATACTTGAGGGCGGTTACCCGTCACAACAGGGTATCCTCATAAGCGGTCCTCCCGGATCTGGTAAAACGATCCTTGCAACCCATTTTCTTTATAGGTCCTGTAAAGATGGGAAAAAATGCATGTTAATGCTTACTCAGGTGAATGTTGAGAGTTTTCTTGAACAGGCAAAAAGTATAGGCATTGAGTTTCAGTCCTGTATAGATAAAGGTACTTTACAGATAAATAAATCATTTGAGAATCGCACAAACAAGATATACAATGAAACAAGGCATGGTGCAGGAATAGGGTTTCTTGAAAAAGACTTTGTACAGAGTGTTATGGATGTTCCGGATGATGTGGAAGTTGTGGTAATAGATAATCTTGACATGCTGTCTTTGTCCCACAGTACAGAGGAATTTGCTGACAAGTTCTTTACCATAAATAATATATTGTTCTCGAAAAGATGTACATCACTTTTTTTGATAGGGCAGGAAGAATCAGGAAAAAAACTTTCCATTGCACAGCACACTTCTTCTGGCAATATTGAGCTACATATGGAACGCGATCATATTACTGGGAGGGGTATGCGCCAGATGTTCATTCCAAAAATGCGATGTACATACCTTTCACTTGAGCCTCTGAATTATAAAATAACAAAAGAGGGAATAAAGATAGAACTCATATTCCAGCGTGAAGGGATAATAAATGATGCTATCAGGTCCGCAAGACATGGTTGAGCAAGATGGGTTATACCATATTCTTATTTCCTGATTGTGTAATTCAATTGACGCTCATTTGTTTTTTAAAAGGCTGAAATAGCTCTTTTTAGCATCCACATCTCTTATTGCATAGCAACATATATACATAATTAAAATAATAGGGCTGCTTTGCAGACCTTTAATGTTACTTGCATTTTCTGTTTCTTCGAAATCATTTAAATATGATTAATTGAATGATACAGCACAGATCTAAAGAACAGAATATAATCTATCTAACACTTAATTCATTGCACTTTTAAATAATGCCCAATCGGAGGGAAATCAAAAATTGAGTCAACCTTGTGTTAATATAGGCATGGTAGGTCATGTCGACCATGGAAAAACAACACTTGTCAGTGCGCTGTCAGGGGTATGGACGGATACACACAGTGAAGAGATGAAGCGTGGTATATCCATCAGACTGGGCTATGCCGACACTACATTCAGAAAATGCCCCAACTGTCCTGAACCCCAATGTTATACCGTATCAGAAACATGTGAGAAATGTGGCGAACCTTCTGAAGAGCTCAGGACCATATCATTTGTGGATGCACCGGGCCATGAAACACTTATGGCGACGATGCTTTCAGGAGCAGCCATCATGGATGGTGCCATACTTGTGATCGCGGCTAATGAAACCTGCCCACAGCCCCAGACCAAAGAGCACCTTATGGCGCTGAACATAATTGGTATAGATAATATAGTGATCGTACAGAACAAGATCGATCTTGTGTCCCGGGAGAAGATCATTGAACATCATAATCAGATAAAGGAGTTTGTTAAGGGTACGGTTGCTGAAGATGCGCCAATTGTGCCAATTTCGGCACAACAGAACATAAATGTCGATGCATTGATCATGATGATGGAAAATATGATCCCGACCCAGCTGTATAAAGCAGACAAAGCCCCTCATATGCTTATTGCAAGGTCTTTTGACATAAACAAACCAGGATCTCCTATAAAGAACATAACAGGTGGTGTGATAGGCGGTACTCTTACAGAGGGCTTATTGCATTCGGGGGATGAACTGGAGATCAGACCAGGTAGAAAGGTAGAAAGTGATGGGGTTACCAGATGGGAGCCTATATTCACAAAGGTGACACGGGTAGTTGCTGGTAGGGACCCGGTCGAGGGGGGAACACCCGGTGGTCTTCTTGCTGTTGGTACCAGTCTTGATCCTACACTTACAAAGAGCGATTCTCTTACTGGTCAGGTTGCGGGCCTGCCGGGAACATTGCCACCTATTCATAATGACCTCAAACTTGAGCTTCACCTTCTTGAAAGGGTTGTAGGTGTTTCTGATGAGGAGGAGATCGGTTCTATAAAGACAAGTGAACCGCTCATGCTAAATGTCGGTACTGCAACAACGGTTGGTGTTGTTACCAGTGCTCGCAAGAATATTGCAGAAGTGAAACTGAAAAGACCTGTATGTGCAGAGATAGGTTCCACAGTTGCCATAAGCAGGCGTGTGGGCTCAAGATGGCGTCTTATTGGTGTAGGGGTAATCAGGGATTGAAAGTAATTATTGATACAAATGCATTGATGATACCTTTTCAATTCAATGTTGATATTTTTGAAGAGTTGGAAAGACTTGGATATCATACTCATTTAGTGCCCACATCGGTAATCCGTGAACTTGACACACTGGTTAAAAGCCTTAAAGGTGGTAACAGAGTAGCTGCAAGGGTTGCAAGGACAATGGCAAAAAGATGTGAAGTTGTACATGCAGATGGACATGCAGATGATGTTATATTTGAACTTGCAACAGAAATGAGTGCATCTGTACTTACAAATGATATCGAACTTAGAAAAAGGCTGGAGCAGGAAAATATCACTGTGGTCGGCCTGCGCCAGAAGAACAGACTTGAGATAATATCATAGATAAGAAGAACCATATGAATGGCTGTTCATATTTACTATTTTAGTATCATATAAGTAGGTAAAAGATTAGGATTATTGGAGTCAGTTGTTATGTACAAGAAGATGAAACTTGCCGATACCATTAGAGTAGCACCGGATCTTCTAGGCAAGGATGTCCATGAAAATGTCAAGCAAGCCCTTAAAAGGAAACTTGAAGGCAGGATCGACAAAGAACTAGGGGCCTTAGTTGCCATCATGCAGGTAAATGAAGTAGGAGAAGGACATATACTTGTGGGCGATGGTGCTGTCTATTATGATGTGGCCTTTGAGGCTATAGTCTTTGTGCCAGGCATTCAGGAAGTAATTGAAGGGGAAGTTGTTGAAACCGTTGATTTTGGAGCTTTTGTAAGCATTGGGGCCATGGACGGACTTTTGCATGTGAGTCAGATAACAGACGACTTCATGTCCTACGATGGTAAAAACGGAAGACTTGTCAGCAAGAACGGCGGCAGAGCCCTTTCAGAAGGTGACCGTATAAGGGCACGTATAGTTGCTATAAGTATCAATGAAAGGGAACCTAGGGAGAGCAAGATAGGGCTTACAATGCGCCAGCATTCGTTGGGTAAGTTCGAGTGGTTGGAGGAAGCTAAGAAACCATCCGCTGAAAAAGAAGTTAAAAAATAACAATAGTAATATCGGAGAGTATTCAAATGAGTGAACAGGTTTGTCGGGAGTGCCACCGGATTATTATGGGTCAGACATGTCCTATTTGTGGTTCGAGCAATCTCAGTTCTGACTGGAGCGGCATGGTTATTATCATTGACCCGGAGCGATCAGAGATAGCAAAGAAACTGGATGTGAAACTGCCTGACAGGTATGCATTGAAGGTGCGCTGATTTGAGCTATCAGTTAAAGCTTCCCGAAAATCTCAGGCCACGTTTTCGTGAGATATTCGGATGCCTTTACAGAGGTAAAGGCGAAGACACGATTGAAAAACTCTCCCGGGACCTTGGTAGTCCCACAAAACTTATATCTGTGGGTGATGTTACTACCTTCCACTTGCTCAATCATGGGATCATACCGGACATCCTGGTAGTGGATGACCGTACAAAACGTGGCCCAGCATCAGATAGGGTCGTAGTGGGCACAAAGCATAAAAGGTTCACCGAGATATCCGTTGACAATCCAGCAGGGGTAATAACCGAAGATCTGATAGATGCAGTAGGAACTGCTCTAAGTAAAGATGAGAATGTCAGGATATTTGTACGCGGCGAGGAGGACCTGGCAGCAGTACCTGCAATTTTAATGGCACCTGAAGGTTCTGCAGTTCTTTATGGGCAGCCGGATGAGGGTGTTGTTGTAGTTAAGATCACATTATCTAAAAAGGAACAAATGAAAAACCTGTTAACAGAGATATTCAAGGAACAGGAACATAATGAACATATAGAGGTTATTCGGAGGAAATTAGATGGATATTAAAATCATAAAAGATAAGAACAATGCGCTGCTCAACAGGCGTGAGATGGACCTTAGGGTCAACTTTGAGGGAGCAACACCATCAAGAAATACTGTAAAAGCAAAACTTGCTGCTGAGCTAACAGTACCAGTGGGACTTGTGGTCGTACAGAATATGAAAAATGACTTTGGCAAGCAGGAGCTTAATACTTATGTCAAGATATATGAGGATGAGGCCCGCATGAAGCAGGTGGAAGAAGCATATGTACTTGAAAGGAATAAGATTCCTGAACCAGAAGTTGCAGAATCAGAAGCTGCTGAATGATTGCAGAGGGATGACATGGCAGTAAAAGATTATTATAATGTTGCAGACGATTCCATAGAACGTACCCGTCAATCTTGTCCTCGTTGTGGTGAGGGTGTTTTCCTTGCTGAGCATAAGGACAGGCGCACATGTGGAAAATGTGGCTATACCGAGTTTAAGAAGTAATTTTATCCTTGCATGACCCTATGTGGGTCAT
>PXAV01000132.1 GCA_003565715.1 Methanosarcinaceae archaeon | reverse complement strand
GTGCATTTTTCACAGTAACAGCGGTAGCTACATCGCCCCCAATGATGTTACAGGGCAACCTCCTTATCGATGGAGAGCCGGCTGCTGTAGGAACAGAGATCACGGCTGTTGTTGATGGGAATGAAGTAGGTGCAACCACTGTGACAAAGGAAGGAGTTTTTGGAGATCAGCGCAGTAACAGACTGCCTGTCCCCTCAAACTATGATGTGGTAAGCATCTATGTGAACAATGTTAAAACACAAACATTGGACCTTAGGGACTACAAGAATGGGGATATTGTATCATTGAACATCAATGCAGGTACACAAGTATATGGTATGAACGATGCTGGTTACAGTAACGTTGCTCCAGAAGAAGAGATACCTGGATCTTATATATCCTATACAACCGAAGAACGAACAGATCATGTATTCCAAACTACGCCTGAAGATGTTGATCATCAGACAGAATACGGTGAAGATATGCCGATGAGTTCACCGGGTACTAACAGCATGATACTGATAAGTGCTCTGATCCTTGCAGGCATTATTGTCGTTTTATATTTACACAGGTCAAAAAAGAAATGATAAGAATTGGGTTGCTCTTCCTACTAGTTTTATCATTCACAGATGCTTATCTGTAATCGGGTAAAAGACTGTAACTATGGATGTGATAATATTCGAAGAAGCAGAATGGCCATTAGTGTGGAGATATTGAAGGCTGCGTCAAAGGGAGATAAAAAAACACACATCGTTTACAATGCGAATCTGAACTTTGACATGGCTAAGCGGTATCTTGTGATGCTAGAGAAAAGAGGACTGATCGAGCATAAAGGAAATCTGTATGTAACAACCTCAAAAGGCAAGGAGTTCCGGGATATAGCAGATGGACTTGATCTTTAATTTATTTTTATGATTGTTACTTTTATAGATGTAAAGCAAAAAAACCATTTGCTTTGGTAACATCCAGAGCAAAGAAACCTGGTTATTCTTCTCCTATATTTTTAGATTACATATCAATATTACAGGTTTTTTTATAGTTTACCCCCACATTATATCGTCTCACATTTTACATTTGTTCAAAAGCCCCTGGTTTCACATGGAACTAAAAATAATAATATTAAATATACTATTTGCAGACCCAAATAAACATTTTCCAATTGCTCAGGCGGCGTAAACAATGCTTGTTAGCAGCAAAAATCCACGTATTAACTCATTTATCCACGTATTAAGTCATTTTCTCCATTAATGTTGCCATAGCTTATGTATATTTTAATGTAGCAACTAATAAGCTATGAACACCACTGTTTTTATATATTGGTAAATATAATACTGATAGCTATAATAAGTGTGCCGGAAGAGTTTACTAAGCTGCACTCACCTCTGAATTACAAATGATGGCTCTCATAAGAGGGAAAAATGGATCTTGCGCAACTACACCTGTTAATAAGCACGTTGATGATAGGGTCTTCGTTCTTAGCCTTGTTTCTCTCATATCATGCATGGAAACGCAGACAAAATGAGGCAGTATTGTTCTTGTCATTTCTAATGGCATCTGTTTTTTTATGGTCATTTAGCTATGGACTGGATCTGCTGTCAGCAGACCTGGTAAAAAAATACATACTCACAGTAATGTCTTATGTGGGTATCACCACTGTTCCTGTTCTCTGGTTTATTTTCGCAGCCCGGTATTCGGGTAATGACCACTGGTTAACTCCGCTCAGCATGAAGCTACTCTTCATTATCCCGATTTTTTCAATATTGTCTCTGGCTACAAACAATATGCATCACCTTTTTTTCACATCCGTTGAAATTGTATACTCACATGGTTTTGCATTCTTGTACACACAGGCAGGTCCCATTTGGTGGCTCCACACTATTTATTCATACTTTGTTCTGATATTGGGTTTTTTGATGTTGGTATGCATGTTCTTTAAAGTACAGGGATCTAACCATTTACCAATTTCCTTTTTCCTGGCAGGATGGATCTTCCCATTCTTTTCAAATGTATTCTATATAGCAGATTTCAGACCATTCGGATTCATTGATTTTACTCCCCTGGCACTTGTATGCACTGTTGTCATATTTACAATAGGGATCTTGGCCATAAGACTTTTTGACATAACGCCCTTTGCGTTTGATGTTATGTTCCATCATATACCGGATGGGATATTTGTCCTTGATCTGGATCTTGAAATAATCAATGCTAACAGAACCGCTCAGCAATTACTTAATGCAAAAAGATACCAGAACATCAGCTATGGTTCCGAACAAGAATGTTCTTTTAATTCCAACCGTATATTCTCCAAAATTGCTGATGGAAATGATATCAGGATAAAAGAAAAAGTATACAATAAGACAAGTACTCCCATTATCAATTCCAAAAAGCAGCAACTTGGTACTTTGATCATATTAAGGGATGTTACAGAACGTAAACAGGCAGAAGATGAACTTTTGCAAGCCAAGGAATCCGCCGAAGCCGCCAGCATAGCCAAATCAGAATTCCTTGCTAACATGAGCCATGAGATCCGCACACCAATGAACGGTATAATTGGTTTTACCGATCTTCTGCTTGAAACAGAGCTTAGTGAAAAGCAGCAGCTTTATGGAAAAAACGTACGCAAAAGCGGGGAAACCTTGCTTGAAATAATCAATGATATACTTGATATATCAAAGATCGAGGCAGAAAAGTTCGAACTGCAAAAACAGGACCTTGATCTGCTTGAACAGATAGAAGAGCTTGTAAAGATCATGAAGTTACATGCACATGAAAAAGGTCTGAGGCTTTCATACAGCATTGCTCAGGATGTTCCATTGATGCTGCGTGGAGATCCTAAATGTCTGTTCCAGGTACTGACCAACCTTACAGCTAATGCAATAAAATTCACATCATATGGTGAGGTGAATATTAACATATCAGTCAGTTCCAGATACGATGATGCCATCATGCTACTCTTTTCAATACGTGACACTGGAATTGGTATTCCTGTAGATAAGATAGAGTACATATTTGAGAAATTCACCCAGGTGGACAATTCAAGCACCCGTAAGTACGGAGGCACCGGTCTGGGGCTGGCCATCTGCAAACAGCTTGTTGGTCTTATGGGAGGGAATATAGGAGTGAACAGCGAAGAAGGCAAAGGTTCTGAGTTCTGGTTCACTGCAAAGCTGGAAATACAGGCCAAAGCAGAGTAAGGTCTGATTTAAAGGACTTACAGACCCTGCCAGTTCAATTACCACTGCCAAACTGCACACTTAACAATCAAAAGGACGCAGTGACCATGTGAATTCATATCACCTTATCCTTACGTTCATATCAGCAACGGTAAGATTGTTCCTTCCATCAACAAACCTTATGTTGACCGTTCCGGATTCCTGAACATGGCCTGTATTCACAGGAATGTTATCAAACAGGGATGCACCACCAACAAATGCGTATCCCTGGTCTATAATATTGCTAACTGTTGCACTACCTATACCAGAGACATTTTCAAGCTCCTGTATGGAACCAAATGGACCATTTTCTGTCCTGTAGTCAATTAGGCTTTGAGCAATCGACGGTCCTATCCCATGCAATTCCTGCAATTGTTCATGATCAGCAGTGTTTATATTGATCCTTGGGGTTATCACTGTTGAACCTTTAACGGTGGCATACCCCTGGTCTATAATATTGCCAACTGTTGCACTACCTATACCAGAGACATTTTCAAGCTCCTGGATGAACCCAAATGGACCATGTTCTGTCCTGTAGTCAATTAGGCTTTGAGCAATCGACGGTCCTATCCCATGCAATTCCTGCAATTGTTCACTTGTTGCTGTATTGATATTGATCCGTTTAGTTGTAACTGTTGCAGGTGTGGCCAGAAATATAGTATCCCCTGTAGAGAAATGATATGCATCGGGATAATCCATGACCTCGATACCATTTACCGAGACCCTGATATCATCTCTGAGAAAATCCAGTGTGTCTCCTCCAAGGTGTTCTATCCTGATGGTGTGCCCAGTATCTGTGGTTTCAAATGTGGCTTTGAGTGCTGCTGTCTGCGGGTCACCTGGCAGAGATATATCAAAGACAACAAAAGTAACAGCTGCGGATATACCAATGACTATCATTACCTGCAGTATCACTCCAGCAACGTGGGTAACTGCGTTATCCTTTAATATTGTCCCTTTTTTTCCAGACATCACAAATACCATCCGCAAGCTGACATAGTATCAATAATATTTTCTTATATACATTTAAAATATATTAAAATATATAAATGTTTATAAACATATAATGCTTGGTGAAATGCTCCACATTTTCCGACCATTGGCTGGCGGGTAAATAGCACATAATCTTTCATAGAAGTATATCATTCTATTTTTACATGAATGTCACATCCCTTTTAAAGAATAGTTTTTTAAATAAAAGTCCCCTAAGCTTTAGGGCACGAAATTCATCAGAAAACAATAAGAGGAAAATATATGGTAGAAAGGAACCTATTGGGCAGCAAGATACGTCAGGTACGTGAAATGCAGAAGATGTCTGTACAAGAGTTGGCCGATAGCAGTAACACAAGCAATGAACCTATAGTACAGCTTGAGAATGGAGCGCTTGTCCCTCCACTAGCCACTCACATGTACATGCCCGTAGTAATGAACTTGCCAAGATACTAGCTGTTTGTGTGAAGATTACTGAAAAGAGATGTAACCATGTTCAAAACAACAGTCTCACCACGCTTTGGTGACATCGACGGCTTAAAACATGCCAATAACATTGCAGTTGCTATCTGGTTCGAGCAGGCCCGCAATTCTATATACAGGCTATTCACACCAGATCTTGACCTGAGCTATGAGAAATGGAAACTGATCATGGCAAGGACCGAATACGATTATGTTGGGGAGATGTTCTATGGAGATGATGTTACCATTGTTACCTATATATCCAGGATAGGTAATTCCTCCTTCACAATAACCC
The DNA here is from genome assembly GCA_003565715.1 of Methanosarcinaceae archaeon. Lineage (GTDB taxonomy): Archaea > Halobacteriota > Methanosarcinia > Methanosarcinales > Methanosarcinaceae > Methanolobus. The sequence continues at coordinate 44 of PXAV01000132.1, read as the reverse complement.
AGGAAGCATGGCAACAGGAAAGGATGCGAGCCATTGGCCGTTCT
>PXAV01000026.1 GCA_003565715.1 Methanosarcinaceae archaeon | reverse complement strand
GTTCCGGCTCACTCATGCCTGAAAGTACAACAGTTACCTCCGGATGGTTCCATACCCAGCGCAGTGCCCATTCAACAGGGCTGCGTTTTACATCAGCTTCTTTCCAGATGTCCATAACCTCCTTAGGAACAGGATCTGCCAGGTTCCCGCCACGCAAAGGCTCCATTACAATAACCCCAATACCCCGGGAAGCAGCATATTTCAATCCAGCCGTACCTGCCTGGACATCCGTATCCAGGAAATTGTACTGTATCTGGCAGAAGTCCCAGTCATATGCATCAACGATAGGTTCAAAGTCCTCAGGTGCCCCATGATAAGAGAAGCCTGCATTAATGATACGACCATCGGCTTTTGCCCTGTCAAGAAATCCAAGTACACCAAAATCCTTTAGCTTTGCCCAGCTGCTTCTGACCAGACTGTGTAGTAGATAATACTCTATATGGTCAGTATTCAGCTTCTCAAGCTGTGCATTGAGAAATCTTTCCATATCCTCTGGGCCTTTAACCAGCCATTGAGGCATCTTTGTTGCAAGTCTCACTTTTTCTCTGTATCCGCCTTCAAGCGCACGTGCAAGGAAGGGTTCACTTTCTCCCATATGGTAAGGCCATGCTGTATCAACATAGTTCACACCACTGTCTATTGCATGGCGGATCATCTGAGTTGCCTTTTCATCATCAATGCTTCCATCGCTTTTTACCGGAAGACGCATGGCACCAAATCCCAGTATTGACAATTCATCCTTGTTCTTTGGAATCGTTCTGTATAACATATCCATTTTTCCTTTCATTATTTGCTGCAAGTTTATTGTTCCTTTTTCATTAAATATATCATTGGTTGAAGGATATTCATATTCATGGAGAAATTAAAAATCCTGAAGTACCGATTTAAAATGCTGGAAATTGAGTTGATATATTTGCAGATAAGGAGGTTTTAGAACTTGAATGAGGAAGCAGGTACAAAAAAAGAAGATATGTATTGCAGTCCGGAAGTTCCTGTTATCAAAGCTGAAGAAACAAAAAAACTGGAACTCGACAATGCAGGGTACTTTATAATTGTACCACAAACCGAAAAAGGTACTATACTTGTCAAGCACTATTCCTATAACAAGGAATTGCTCAGGATAATAGAAGGAAAAGATGCAACTTCCATCTATATGACTATTATACGGCACGAATGGGTGAGCACCTTAAAGCATGCAGCCTATCTGGGGCAGGAGCTGACAAGGGCACAAATAGCAATGAAAGCAGGATTTGAGTATGTGCAGCAATGAAAATACGAATACATAATTATTTATGTCTATTGTAGTTGATATCTAACTACTCAACAGAAACAGATTAACTTAAAAGGTTATAAGCTCATGGACGCTAAATACTTCATATCGTCTTCAAAATCACAATATAGTGATTTAAAATATGATCCTGAGGATTTTGATAAAAATATTACAAGTACCATTCCATACTATGATTCTTTTCACAAGGAAACTATAAATCTGGTCAAAGCACTTCCATACAGACCTAAGGTCTGGCTGGACACTGGATGCGGGACGGGTACCCTGGTCCAAAGAGCTGCTGAACATTTCCCGACTACTCGTTTCCTTTTGGCAGACCCATCTGAAGGTATGCTTGAGCAGGCAAAAAAAAAGCTATCTTCCCTTCCTATCCAGATGATAGGATTTTTAGAACCTGCCACAACGGAAGGATCTTTTGATAATATCACTGAAAGCCCTGATGTCATCACTGCAATACAGTGCCATCACTATCTTAGCCTTGAAGAGAGGATAAAGTCTATAGATGTATGTTGTGAATTGTTGAAAAAAAAAGGGATGTTCATTTCTTTTGAGAATATAAGACCCCTGACAGAAAAAGGAACTGCTCTTTCTAAAATCTACCTTAGGGATTTCCAGTTATCCCTGGGTAAAGATCCCCATGAGGTACAGAGATACCTTGACAGGTTCGATACTGAATACATCCCCATAACTATTGAAAAGCACCTGGAAATACTAAGGAGATCAGGATTCAGTACTGTGGAAATGTTCTGGTACTCATACATGCAGGCGGGTTTCTATTGCATCAAATGATCTATTAATAGAGAGATCTCAGTATCTTAATAATGCACCTACCAAATGATCAGAATCAGGAAAATCCTGCTTTTCCACAAAGGAGACTTCTGCACCTGTACGTTGGGCAAGTTCATATAGTTCTTCCACAACGTCTATAGCTGAAGTGGGTCCTGCGCACCTTTCACACTCTTTAGGAGGGTACACATTTGCCTGAATGTTCTGACATCTCTCGCATATCCAGCCAGGGATAGATGAGTCTTTCTTTATCATGAGTATGTTGACCCTGCCCTGTTCAAGTGCATCCCTTACATCCTTTGTACCATATGCAGCCAGACCACCCCGAAGTATCTGATTCCTGAAATCCTTTACAACTTCCCTGGACAGTGCAATGCTTTCACTTTGCATTAGCTCGTTACCTGCTTCTATCATTTCATCCCTTGATATATCCATTGACATATCCATGACTCCCAGAACCTGCTTCCTGATGTTGGAAGGCAGGAGGTCCATAAGTTGCTGCTTTGCAGTTCCTGGACCTGCAACCACTAACCCCCTTGTGCTAAGCTGATCGCATGTATTCTGCACATTATCTGCAACTTCGGACAAAAAGGACTTTATAGCTCCTTTACGAAGATGATTGAAACGTGTCTGACTCCATCCTCCCTTCTTGTGTTTGTTCATCAGATCTGTGGAAAGATGTTTTTTTTCCTCTGCAATATCTGAACGTATACATGTGAATCTGGCCTCCCGGGAATCCACAAGCAGGACACCATAATCTTTATATTCAGCCCTTATTTTTGCCAGTGGCAGCAGAAAAGGGGATGTATCAAGGACAAAAGATCTCTCAGGCTCAACAGCCAGTCTGTAAACATGCAGGAATTGTTCCTTTGAACTTGCAAATATAACCCTTCCATTCTCTCCTGAAAGCCCTTCCTGAAAGATAAAATCCTGTATCATTTCAAAGGTATCCATAAACTCTGATCTAAGTTCAGGTGACAGAGCGTCTTTTATTGCCTTGGTCCTGGAGTCCACGAATATCCTGTTCAAATGATCATTTTCCCTTCCCTGGACAGGAAGATATACAGAAAGGTAAACATCTTTCTCATCATATATCTCAGCTAGACCCTTTATGTCAATTTCAGATACAGGGACAGGTTCTTCCAACACAAGCTCAAGTTGTTCCTTTTGTGGTTTCATAGCTGCTCTTTCATTACCTGATATTTAAAAATGACGAGATTCTTACTACACCCACTGTAACAATGATTAAAAAGAGCATCTGTGGGTGTTAAATACAGATCCCTGAAATTAATGGGATATTGTTCACATATCCTGGTATCTCAAAGCTTTTAAGTGCCATCAACCCTTAACCTATAAGATATCATCATCTACATGTTATCACTTGCAAGAATAAATAATTCAAAGAATTATCGGTAATATCTGTAAATAACTTCTGCGTTCCAAAAAAATTGCTCAAACTTATTGTTTTAAGGAAGTGTCAGCAGTGGAAAATAAAAAGTGCATGATGCTGGAGTCCATGATCGGCAACGAATACCGTTCAGAGATTCCGGATATAGTAGAGATAGTTGTGAACAGTTGCTCGGATAAAGGATGTTTTGATCATCTGGATGCAGCAGTTATACCATCAAAGGAATCATTGATAGAGATAATAGATCTTATAAAGGATATTCTCTTCCCAGGCTACTTCGGTGATCAGACCGTTGATAGGAACACCCTTTCGTATCACATTGGAAATGAGATAACAGAACTGTTTTCCAAGCTCTCAAAACAGATCACAAACAGCATAGTATACGATTGTGGCCGTTATGAGGAAGAGCCTTGTGAAGGTAGCGAGTGTGTTGACAGAGGTCACAAGGAAACTTTGGTATTCCTGAAGAAGATACCTGAAATGAGATCAGTGCTTGCATCAGATATAATAGCAACATACCAGGGAGACCCTGCGGCTAAAAGTTATGATGAGATAATTTTCAGTTATCCTGGGATCTTTGCTATGGCCATATACCGCTCAGCCCATGAACTTTACAAGCAGGGTATATCCATACTTCCCCGGATAATGACCGAATATGCACATAGTGTCGTTGGTATCGATATCCATCCTGGTGCAACGATCGGGAAGGGATTCTTCATTGACCATGGTACCGGTGTTGTAATTGGGGAGACCTGTAGAATAGGTGATAACGTCCGTATATATCAGGGTGTTACCCTTGGTTCACTGAGCTTTCCAAAAGATGAGAAAGGGAATGTTATCCGCGGAAAAAAAAGGCATCCTACCATTGAAGATGATGTTATAATCTATTCCAATGCAACAATACTTGGCGGTGATACAGTAATAGGAGCGAGGTCGGTCATCGGGGGTAACGTCTGGATAACTAAGTCAGTGCCTCCTGACACAAAGGTCATAATAGAGGAACCAAGGCTTATATTCATGGAGAAAAAATAATATTGAGCAGGCTTATTCCTTTACCCTTATAAATGTAAGAACTATAGAATCTATCAGAGGATATGCAAATGCGCGTATATGAAGATATCACCAGAACCGTTGGAAACACACCTCTTGTACGGTTAAAAAGAATAAACCAGGGATGCCATGCAGAAGTGATAGTAAAGCTGGAGTCCTTCAATCCTTTAAGCTCGGTTAAAGACCGTATAGCCTTGAACATGATAGATATGGCTGAAAAAGAAGGATGTCTGAACAAGGATACTGTCATCATAGAACCAACGTCGGGGAATACAGGTATTGGCATGGCTTTTGTTTGTGCTTCAAAAGGTTATCGTCTTATTCTCACAATGCCTGAAACCATGAGCATAGAGAGAAGAAAGATACTTGCATTACTTGGTGCTGAGATCGTGCTGACTCCAGGAAGCAAGGGAATGAATGGAGCCATAAGTAGAGCTGAAGAGCTGGCAGGGGAAACAGAGAACTCATTTATTCCGCACCAGTTCACAAATCCTGCAAACCCTGATGTCCACCGCCGCACTACAGCTGAGGAAATATGGAAGGATACTGATGGCATG
>PXAV01000037.1 GCA_003565715.1 Methanosarcinaceae archaeon | reverse complement strand
TAAAGGGCGGTTCCATTCATATTGATGGTAGCACCAAGGGGGACCACGAATTGGGATATTGATGGCCTGACGCCCAGTTTTTCCTCAGCCGTTTTGATAGATAGTGGCATAACAGCCGCAGAACTGGATGTAGAGAATGCAAGGAGCAGTACATCCCTTATTTCCCTCATAAAGGTAATAGGATTCTTTCCTGCAATTACCAGGACAATGGCAAGATAGACCAACAACATTACAAGCAGTCCAAGTAGCACCGTACCTACATATACCAGCATGCCTAAAAGTGCATCAAGTCCTAGGTTGATGGTGAACTTGCTGATCAGACCAAAGACTGCAAGAGGTGCAAGTAACATACTCCAGCGTACAACGGTCATACACACTTCCTGCAGTGACCCAAGCAGCTCAAGCAAGGGTTTTGCCTGTGAGGGTTGCATGGATACAAGGGCAACGCCAATTATTATCGAAAATATCACTACCTGTAGCATCTGCCCTGTTGCAAGGGATCCTAGGGGATTTGTTGGAATTATGGTGGCCACCATTTCAGGAAGTTCTGAGATTCCCGGTGTTTCCAGACCCTCCCTTGGTGATGTTTCAGTTGTTCCTATGGTACCCTGGACCAGTTCGCTACTTATATATGCACCTGGATTAATGGTGAGTGCAAGAGTTAAGCCTATGATTATTGCAATGGCAGTTGTCACAAGGAAATATGCCACAGTTCGAAGACCTATTTTTTTCAGTTGTTCTATATCCTCACCGGCAGCTATCCCTCTGATAATCGATGCAAACACAAGAGGTATAACTATCATCTGAAGTAGTGCAAGGAAAACATATCCGGGGAGTGCCAGCCATTCCCCTATGACAAAAGAAATTTCCCGGCTAATGATACCTGTCGAAGGACCAAGTATTATACCGGTGATAATTCCCAATATCATCCCGATTATTATCTTTAGCCATAATCGTCCACTTATAAGCTCTTGTAAGTGGTGATTCAGGTTCTTCAATGAACTTGGGTGAACACGGGAAAGTGAGCCTGCAAATCTACTAGCCATAAAACCATCCTATCATTTACTTTTTTTGTTAATAGTAAATAATAGTATTTAATAACTTACTTTTTGTAACAGCTTTATTATTGTACTCTTCTGGCTAGCGATATTTTAGGCTCTATTATAAGCCATAATAAGGCCAATTATGTCATTTTTTGCGAAGTATCCTTTCATCCAGTGGGTAGTAATCAGTTGCTGAGCTAATAAGCTCTGCAGCAGTGTTCCTTTCAAAAGAATATATCTCCACACGTACACCACAAGCCTTCAGGTGGTTTACAAGGGCAGTGAAATCTCCGTCACCGCTTACAAGGGCAACAGTATCTGCTTTTTCAGAAATTGCAATTGCATCTATAGCTATTCCCATATCCCAGTCACCTTTGGTGGAACCATCGGGCCTGACCTTCAGTTGTTTTGTCCTTACCTCCCAGCCAAAGTTCCTCAACTGGTACTTAAATCCAGATTGGTCGACATCATCTGTTTCCACCAGATATGCGATGCTCCTGATAAGCTGTCTTCCTTTCAGTACCGTGGCGAGCAGTTTCTCATAATCAAGCCGGCTGTCAGCATAATTGTTCCTTGCAGAATAGAACATGTTCTGTACATCAGCAAAGACCGCTATTCTCTGACTTTTGAATATATTATCTTCATTGTTTTGTGTAGTAGCCATGGTCCTTCCCCTTTAAAACCTGTATTTAGTTAAAAAGGCTATACTTATATTTATCTGATTGTACCCGCTATACATGCATTCATATTTACATATTTTTGTGTAAAGGGCAAAAACACTACAATAAAGACCAAGTGAGTCTATGGAAGGATAGCTACCACGATAACTAAATAATTGATACGGTCCAGAAATTACTTTTTGGGGTCTGTACCATGCATTGAAAGAATACCCTTTTGCCAGTCATTGATTATCCTTATAGCAGCTCGTGTTTCATCGACAAGACCTTTCCTTTTCAGGAAATTGCGTTGCACACCTATCATCTCAAGTATCTCATAGGAATTCTCATCATTTATCTTAATATCATAGAAAGCTTCAATGCTTGTCTTGTTATCGCTAGCCAGCAGTTCAATTATCTTCATGGCTACACCGATTGGATCTTTTAGATGTGTAGCATCCTTTATTCCAAGCATTCCCTGCATGTATTCATCATGCTCATCAAAGGGTATCACACCGGGGGTATCTATAAAAACAATACGTGAACCTGCATTGATTATCTGTACTCCCTTTGTATGCCCGGAAATTGATGAAGTCGAAGCTTTACATTTTCCGGTAACACCATTGATCACAGAGGATTTGCCAGTATTGGGATACCCTATACAACCCACAACGATATCACGATCCCTTATGTTTGCAACTTCAAGTATCTTGTGCCTTAACATTGTTGTCCCATACCTTTCCTTTGAGGATACAAACACAACAGGTACCGACTTTGATAACCTGGACTTATCCTTTTCAAGCTTTTCCTTTGGTACAAGGTCACACTTGTTCATCACTATGATAAAAGACCTTCCAGCTCGCCTTATTTCCTCCTCTGCCTCGCTGTTTCTGGTCTTGTCAGGAAAACGTGCATCTACTACTTCAATAAGGACATCTGCTTTAGCTACCACATCCCTGAACATTGATCTATTACTTTTCATGATATTTCTCTTTAAAGGATTTGATATAATTTTTGTTTTCTACTCTCTGAATGGATAAAGTCTCTTTGATGATATCATTGTTTTCCTGTAGTTTGGACATTATAAGGACAGGTGGATCTGCTATCTGTCTGAAAAGGTTTAGTAAACCTTAAATAATATATGAACAATTAGAGCTCTTACAACCATAATAGTATTTGTTCAAATATACATTCATCAATAATTGTTTGATCTTTGATGCAATGGTGATCAGATAATGATATGATCTACATTTAATTTGCTTCAAGTCTGCACTATATAATCATGAAACTACCTGAGAAGCCCCGAATCCTTGTTGTCGATGATGGGCCAGCTAACGTTGAGCTGCTTAAGTCCTATCTGCAACCGGATTATGAAATGCTCACTGCATGTAATGAATTTGAGGCATTGGAAATCATACACAAAGAAGTCCCGGATATAGTACTTATTGATGTTATGATGCCAGATATGGATGGCTATGCTGTATGTGGGCAGATAAAGAACTCAAAGATCACGCAGTTCATACCGGTTATCCTTATCACGGCTTTAAGCGGCAGGGATGAAAAGCTTAAAGGCATGCAGGTCGGAGCAGATGATTTTCTTACAAAGCCAATTGATAGACTTGAATTGCAGATGCGTGTAAGGTCTCTGCTTCGTATAAGGTCTCTTCATGATGAGCTTGTAATGGAGCGTGACCAGGCCAAGAACTATTTTGACGTGGCAGCTGTAATGATGCTTGTGACTGATATAAATGCAGATATTGTCCTTATAAATGACAAGGGTCTGGATATACTTGGCTACCAGAGCAAGGAGGCAGTTCTGGGAAAGAACCTTTTTCATGAAATCATTCATCCAGGTTGCAGATCAGATATGCAGAGCTATTTTTTCAGCTTGTTGAATGACAATGAGTGTAGCGTGGAATATTATGAGTCTTCTGTTCTTTCAGGCAAGCAAAATGAATGTATAGTATCATGGTACTCCAAGGTCCTCTATGCTAAGGACAATACTGCCACAGGGGTTCTTTTTTCCGGTCAGGACATAACTGCAAGTAAAAAAGCAGAAGAAAAGCTTAAAGATCTTACAATTGCAATGGAGGCATCTATAGATGGCATGGCCACGATGGATGAAAAAAGAATATATTCCTATGTAAACCAAGCTTATGCTTCTATTTTTGGCTATGATGGACCAAAAGATCTCATTGGAAAGAAATGGGATGTTCTGTTCTTTGAAAATGAGATTGAAAGATTTAACTGTGAGATCTTACCTGATTTCATCATGAACGGTAAATGGAAAGGAGAACTGCCGGGAAAGAAAAAAGACGGGAGCTCTTTTGTCCAGGAAACTTCGTTGACTGCAATTGATAAAGGTCTCATATCCGTTGTAAGGGATGTATCAGAGCGAAAGGAAGTTGAATCTAAGCTGAACAATTATGCTTTAGAGCTTAAAAGGTCAAATGAATTAAAGGATCTGTTCACTGATATACTCCACCATGACCTCTTAAATCCTGCAGGTGTTGTAAAAGGCTTTACTGATATGCTTTTGAATGAAGAGACGGATGATAACAGAAAATATAAGCTCAGGCTAATAGAGAATAACATTTCAAAGCTCATAGGGATGATAGAATCTGCTGCCGAATTTTCCAGGCTTGAGGAAATTGATAAGCTTGATTTTAAGCATATGGACCTTGCATACGTAGTAAAATGTGTTATTGATGATCATCAGCCACATCTGGCAGCCAGTTTTCTAAAACGTAATCACGATTAACTAATTTAAAACCTAATCTTTTAGCAAGCTGTTCAGCTATTTCGTTACCTCCACTTGCTGTTTGGCGAGAAATAGTTATAATTTGCAAGCTCTTCACCTTCCCTCTTTTTAATTTTTTTTGTGAGTAGTCAGTTATGTCAAGCTTTATCTGCTTTTATTATATCATATCAGCAGTAATTTGAATACAAAATTGAGCGAAAAGCTAATTTACTTCGATTGCAAAGTTAAATCAAAGCTTAAAAAAACAATTAAAATAAAAATTGAATTAATACTTTTTAAAGGGATATGCAGATTTCTCAAGAAATATTAATATAGTTAGAGCAATTTACTTTGGCTGAGGAGGGAGATAAATTGTATGGTTTAGTGCTTGAAGGTGGTGGAGCAAAAGGTGCCTATCATATAGGTGCTTTAAAAGCAATTGAAGAGCTGGATATCGAAATCTCTGCTGTAGCAGGAACATCGATTGGAGCGATGAATGGGGCGATGTTTGTTCAGGGAAAACTTGATGAAGCATATCAATACTGGTATAATGTTTCAACTTCACAGGTTTTAGATATAGAAGATAAATATTTATCAGAACTGCTTAATCTTACAATTAACCAGGATAATCTTGCTTATTTTATAGCTAAGGCAAAAGAAGTTTTACAAAATAAAGGGCTTGATAATTCATATTTAAAATCTCTTTTGAAAGAAAATGTAG
>PXAV01000021.1 GCA_003565715.1 Methanosarcinaceae archaeon | reverse complement strand
GGGCATCATATTTTCCATCATATTTTCTTTATCTTCTTTTGTCATGTCTGCAAAAAAATTCCCCATCATTTTATCCATCATCTCTTCTTTTTCTTCTTTGCTCATTCTTCCCATCATGAATTCCATCATTTTTTCCATCATGTTCATTTGCTCCCCCGTCAGACCTATTTACTGTTTGCCGATATACTGTTTTAAAATATTTAAACATTACAGATTCCCTGAACTTCTTCCTTTACTACCCGATCTTGAAATCAGGAAATTTACACTTTCTTCAGATAGATTTAGTTTTTGTGCAATCTCTTTGGTATCATTCGTTTCTTTCCTGATTTCGACCAGATCTTCATTGACCTGATCAAGCCATTCTTCAAACAACTTTTTCAATTCAGGTGTTCCGTATGTTGCCATATCCGAATCATCTTTTGCAAACCCCATCATATTTTGCTGTATCTGCATGCATTTCTTCATCATCGCTGGCATCATATCGGATGCCATCATTTCCATTGGTGTCCCCTTATTTTTCATTTTAGTTCCTCCCTTTGAATGAATTCATCTACTTTTGAACAAAGCAAACTGGAAAATTTTTGAAAAAACTATTCTCATCTTCAAATGGAATATCCTCAGATAACTGTGTTATTTCCTCACCCAGACTTTTAGTATCGTTAATCATTTCGATGATCTTTGGTGTTACAAGAGCATGATAAACAAACGCCTTTTTTCTGCAAGAAACCACCAGCCCTGCATTTTTCAATGTTTTAAGGTGATGTGACACCAGAGGCTGTGATATATCAAGCTGTGCAGCAATTTCATTGACTGGTTTTGCACCGTTTACCAATACTTGTAATATTGCTAATCTGTTCTCATCTGATAGCACTTTAAAGACCGATGCATGTTTTCTGAAACTTCTAACCTTGGTTTTTTCTGCACTTATCTTTATCACCAATATATGTTTAGGCATTAACCATATAAATGTTTGTTTATATCTACATATGTTTATATGATAGTTTTGCCAGAAGAGAGGCCCAAAGGTAATGCAACATCAAACTATTTCTTCAAATGTTTTGAATAATATACATGTGTATATTTATAAAAACGGCTCTGCAGAAAATCTATTATCAATAATTTGTATCAATAATTGTGAATCACAGATACACTCACCTCTTACAGAGTTGAGTGCCTGCTAAACATCCGTTTAGCAGGTCACGCTGATGCACGCAGATATTTTTCATCTGCGGTTTATTAATAAAGAAAGGATTTCGACAGAGCCTGATCTATTTAGATATATAACGTCGTTTACTATAGTAGAGCTGTGTATCCTTTTACAAAAAGCGCCCACTTCCCCCAACACACTCAAAAACACACATCTCACTATAATTAATTCCCGGAACTACCGGACACATAAAAGCTTAAGCAATCGGATGCAATCGCTTCCCACATCCTTTTTCCATGATCTTAAGCACCTCACAATCAGAAACATCGTACCAGTTCATATAGACCTGGGCAACTGCCCTGAAATTTGCAGGGGTTTCCAGCACCACGATCTCATCGGCCATATCACCTATGTCCCTGGCAACCTCCCTGCCAGCCACCGGTACAGCAACCACTATCCTTGCAGCACCCTTGCTCCTGCACAGCATTATCGATGCCCGCATTGTTGAGCCCATGGCAAGGCCGTCATCCACCAGTATGACAGTCTTTCCGGCCATTGGCAAAGGAGGCCTCCCGACCCTTAAAACCTGGATTCTGCGCTGCACTTCCTCTGACTGCTCACTGACTATCCGATCGATCTGCTGCTGTGACAACCACATTGCTGCTTCCTTGAAAATAAACACACTGCCATCCTCAGCAACTGCCCCGAATCCCGCCTCCGGATCATCGGGAAAGGGTAGTTTTCTGGTGACCAGAAGGGAAAAAGATGCATTAAGATATTCTGCGATCCTGCAGCCTACCTCAACACCTCCCCTTGGTATTGCAAGCACCAAAACGTCCTTATCTTTATACTTTTCAAGCCTCTTGGCAAGTCTTTCACCCGCATCCTTCCTGTCCCTGAACATTATCGTATCACCCCTGTTAATGATATTTAATTGCCCAATGAAGATAGTCTTATCCTGCCGGCCAGAGCCAATTAGCTGAAAGGGGCAAAATAAATAACTCCTGCACAGCAGATATAAACCAGAACATGGTAAAACTAGTATCATAAGAGGAATATTTATATGGCTACAAAATGCGCTTTGTCCGAAGAACTGCCGGTTGACGAATATATTATAAACAAAGAACCTTACTACATGCCGGTTGGCAACGAGGTCGAAATATTCACAGCAGCTTACAAGAACCTATTACCTGTAAATCTGAAAGGTCCCACAGGTTGTGGAAAAACAAGGTTCATGGAATACATGGCCTACAAATTACAACGTCCACTGATAACCATTGCCTGTCATGAGGACCTCACTGCCACAGATCTTCTGGGACGATTCCTTATAAAGGGAGAGAATGTAGAATGGAGCGACGGGCCACTTACAAAGGCTGTAAAGAGTGGTGCTATATGTTATCTGGATGAGGTCGTGGAAGCCCGCAAAGACACCATAGTGGTTATCCACCCCCTGACAGATGACAGGCGCATAATCCCTGTGGACAAGCTGGGAGTGATACTTAAAGCTCCGGAGGAATTCATGTTAACCGTATCCTATAATCCCGGATACCAGAGCATTGTAAAGGACATGAAGCAGAGCACAAGGCAGCGTTTTATTGCAATTGACTTTGACTACCCTCCCTCTGAGCTTGAAAAAAAGATAGTTGCACATGAGAGCGGTATCGATGAAAAGACAGCGGAAATGCTTGTAGATATCGGCCAGAGCATAAGGAACTTCAAGCACCATGGACTTGAAGAAGGTGTAAGTACCCGCCTTCTGATATATGCAGGCAAGCTAATAAGAGAAGGCATCGAATCCAGAGAAGCCTGCCGGATATCCATGGCAAGACCCATCACAGACAACCCCGACCTGCAAAAGAGTATTGATGAGATAATCGCAGCTATAATGGAGTGAATCCATATAACAGAGCAAAGAGGCAAAAAAGCCTGATACCATGACAGATACAAGAGGAATTATATCCTCCCGCTTTCCTGAACTTAATATTCACCTGAGCAGCAATGAGATCGATCTCATAGCCAGGGGATTTGACAAACTGAGCGAGCATGGAACGGAAAGGGTGCTCTATGCAGGAGAAGGAGCCCTAAGGCGTGGAGTAAGAGTACTTATAGCCTATCTTAAAGCTGCACCCATGATCTACAGGACCATAGGATGCAAAGAGTTTAAAGACTGGCTCGCCCTTGCAAGGAAAGTATCAAAGCTCAGTGTATCCTGTTGTGTGGGATTCTTCAGCTCATCACTGCCCATCATAGATAAGGGAGGTCTCAGGCTCCTTGAAATGTGGACCATGGCCGGTATCGGGCTTTCCAGACAGAACAAATGGATATCAATCGCATATTTCAAACACACAGGACCGGTAGTGGTATCAACAGACCCTGAGAGGTATTCAGAGCTCGTTGAAAAGGGAAAGGTTTTGGGATACACGAATGTAAAGGTTGCAGAAGCCTATTTTGAACATCTTCTCCAGCTTCATTCCATTCTCAGAAGAGATGAGTTCAGTTTCTTCTTCGATATAACAGAGCGTGTCAGCAGCATTCACTGGCTTACCGCTGTAGAGATGATGGTCATTGCTGAAAAGATATTCACTGAGATAGGATCACACAGGATAAAAGAGGTCCTGATAGCAACCGATAATATGCTAAGATTCGGAGAAAGGACTGCAATAGCATTGCTCAGGAACTCGGCAGGTCTTGTCACGGATGGCAATGAGCAACAGTTTGGATCAGTGCTTGATCTTGCAGCAGATATTGCCGTTTATGACAAAGAAAGTGCCATAGTCTTCCTTAACAGTTTTCCGGAATATAAGGATAAGCTGGATATCAGTGAAGTGAAAGAATGGAAAAGGCGGGCATTATCAGCATTTAGGAACAACAGATATGCCTTTCAGAAATTTATCCCTGCAAGCATGAGACTTGCAGACAGCCGGGATGATACTGATGTGAATATACGCTTAGAACTGATAGACAGAGGCATAGCACTTGCTGATATACAGCCAAGGTCCCTTGAAAGCTATTTTGAGCATGCAGCTGAAGCCTATCGTCTTTTGGATGCTGACATGTTTGAGGAATGGGTGGGTACAGGCGAAGGTATTGCATTACAGGATCCGGATATGGCTGCAGTTTACTACAGGACTTCCATACAGGCATTAAGATCAACACCCCGTGAATTACATGAGATGATATTCAAAAAAGCCAATCTTCTACTTAAGAAGGAGGGGCATCTCACAGGTCTGTTCTTCAGTAACCTAAGCTCATTCCTTGAAAGGGCAGATGCCCAGCATGCAGACATGTGGGCAGACATAGGGCTTAAGGTATATGAGAAAAGCAGAAAACTTGCAGTTGAATACTTCTCAAAATCCCCAAAGCTGCTCGAAAAGATGAACATGGATGAGCTTGAGGAGTGGTCACTGAAAGGACTGGGCATAGCAGATGACAAATATTCTGCTGCACAGGCCTATTTCTCTCTTGTATCAAAAAGCTCAAATGATTTTGCAGAAGAACTTACAGGTTCAATGGCACTAAAAAAGGTTACAAACGTGCTAAGATATTACGCCCTGGGCCTTTCAGGTACCTATTACAAGATACGTTCTATGTCAACACTTCAGCTTGATGAAAATACGCAGGGAATGAATCCTATAATAGCTGGTAACACTATCTACCTTGCTCCAAAGATGAGGATATGTGAGAGCACAGAGGACAATTTCCGTATCTACAAGCTAAGTGTGATGCATGAGGTCGGACACAACAGGTTCAGTACTCTTGCTGTACCCATTGACGAGGGCACAGACCTTGTGGAAAAGCTAACACAAAGATATCACACCATTGAAAATAAAGAGGAATTGCCTGCAAATAATGACCAGGACATTGAAAAGCCATACAGCTCCAGCTCAGATATGGACCTCATTGAACTGCTCTCACTTTTCCCCAACCAGGTACTTGCTGCAACCATAATGGGAGTGCTTGAGGATGCCAGGGTCGAGTACATGATAATGGAAAATTACAGAGGAGTGCGAGCTG
>PXAV01000078.1 GCA_003565715.1 Methanosarcinaceae archaeon | reverse complement strand
TTTTTTGATCGAGTGGTAGATAGGAGATTTTAGTATTGTGATGGATATTTTTTCAGCAGACTTTTCTGCGTGCATCTGTGTCCATCTGCGACTATGACAAAATGCTAATTTTATTAGGCAATTTATGAATAAACTCAAGTGGAAATTTGTTAATATTTTCAGATTAAAAAGTATTCTGTTGACCATAGAATATATTATAGATTAAGTAATTGATATATGCCTTGTGTGTATTCCTGAGCAGTTAGATGATAAAATTAATGATGATAATAAATGACACTACTCGATGTAAATTCGGAACTTGCAAATATAATTAATGACAGCATGGTCACCATTTTCATTTGGAAGCCATCAAAAGGGTGGCCAGTAGATTTTGTCTCAGAGAATGTCAGACAGTTTGGATACTCACCCGAAGACTTTCTTTCTGGTAAATTAAAGTATGAAGATATCATTCACCCTGTTGACATTGAGCGTGTATGCAGAGAGGTTACAGAACATTCTGAAACAGATGTTGATAATTTCATTCAGGAGTACAGGATACTGACAGCATCAGGTGAGAACCGTTGCATTGAGGGCAGAACAATAATCCGAAGGGATAAGGATAACAATATCAAACATTATGAAGGCATCATTCTGGATATAAGCAAACGGAAGCTCTCGGAACCAATTATTGATTGCCGCAATCAAGTTCTTGAATCCTTAGCATCAGGTGCAACTCTTGATGAAATTCTTATGCTTCTGGTGAGGTCTACAGAAAAAATTGTGCCGGGAGCAATAAGTTTTGTCATGTTATTGGACAGGGAAAAGAAACATCTAGTTCATGCTATTTCTCCTCAGCTTCCAGATTTCTACAAAAAAACCATTGAAGGGATACCCATAGGAGAAGGCATTGGTTCCTGTTCAACGGCTGCTTACACCAGGAAAATGGTTGTTGTAGAGGACATAATGAAGCATCCTCACTGGGAATACCTTAGGGAACTTGCAGCTCAAGCAGGCCTTAGGGCAATTTGTTGTGACCCCATCATAAGTTCGGATAATGAAGTATTTGGGACATTTGGAATGTACTTCCGCGAGCCACACAAGCCTACAAAAGAAGAGCTAGATATCATTAAAGCAAATTCCAATCTTGCAGCTATTGCAATAAACAACAAGATAATATTGGACAGAGCTCTTGAATCTGAAAAAAAGCTCAAGATAATTCTAAACAATGTAAACGATCAGATATATATCAGCGAACTCAATGGGAAAGCAATAGCTGTGAACCAGGCTGTAGTAGATACATTGGGTTACACCAAGGATGAGATGTTAAGATCATATCCTTGTGACATCGTTTCATCACAAGATGTAGAACACGCATCGAAACTTATGGAAGAGGTCGAAAAGGATGGAAGAGCGATATATGAGACCGAGGCGATACATAAAGACGGTAGGAAGATACCGCTGGAAGTCAATGCACGATTCATAATATACGATGGGAAAAAAACCATCCTGTCCGTTGCCAGGGATATTAGTGAGCGCAAACGGGCTGAAAGAAAACGGTGTCTTGAAGAGAAAAGGCTTGAAGCGCTTGTTAAACTTAACAGTATGACCGGTGCATCATTGAGCGAGATCACAGACTTCGCGAGGGAAGAAGCTGTAAGGCTTACTGAAAGTACACTTGGATACCTTGCATTTATGAATGCTGATGAAACTGCCCTCATCATGCATTCCTGGTCAGAAAGTGCAATGCAGGAATGTGATATCAAAGAAAAACATTTTGTATATCCTATACAGACAACAGGATTGTGGGGTGAAGCAGTAAGGCAGCGCAGACCCATAATAACAAATGATTACTCTTATCCCAATCCATCGAAAAAAGGGTATCCTGAGGACCATGTGAAACTGACAAGGCACATGAATATCCCTATAATCGATGGTGATCATATAGTTGCAGTTGCAGGTGTTGGTAATAAAGTAGAGGAATATAATGAATCGGATCTACGCCAGCTTACGTTACTGATGCAGGGTATGTGGAGCCTCATCCAAAGAAAACAAATAGAAGATGCCTTAAAACAATATTCTGATGAACTAAAGATTGCAAATGAAGAATTAAGGTCCATCAACAGAATGAAAACAGAATTAATTGCAGAAAAGCTGGAGTTAGTATACGGACCTGAGAACTCAGGGTGCATTATTCTTGATGATGAAGTGATCAGGGTAATTGATGACCAACAGGCAAAGGCTATCAATTCCGTGTTACTCAACTCTGAAAGGTTAAAGCGCCTGGTAAATTCGCTTCTCTACATGAGCCAGGAACAGGCAGGAAAGATAGAGTATACCTTTTCCCAGACGCATGTAGTTAAACTGGTATCAGAAGCTTTAATGAATCTTATACTTCTGATAGATGAGAAAGGGATTAGTTTAGAAGTTAATGTACCTGAAGGACTGCCATCAATAAGATCTGACAAGGACAAACTGACAGAAACATTGATTATTCTTATAGATAACGCAATCAAATTTACTCCTGAAGGTGGAAGGATAAACATAAATGTAAGTGAAGAAACTAACTATCTACACTTAAGGATAGCTGATAATGGACTAGGTATACATAAAGATCTTATGCCGCATATCTTCCAGAAATTCTACCAGATGGAGGACTCAATGAGTCGAATGTACCAGGGACTTGAATCTGGTCTGTACATCTGTAAGGCCATAATACTTGAACATAAAGGCGAGATATGGATCGAAAGTGAAAAAGATAAAGGAACAACATTCCACATAAGGCTTCCAATAGGAGCTTGTGAAGGATGATTCCTAAGAAATTATCAAAACGTGAGATGACAAAATGAAATTGGCTCTGTTAGGTACTCTTTTTTTATCCGACAAAAGAAAAGATCTCCTCATCCTGCTGATAGAAAAACCTATGAATATCGATGAGATCAAAAGTACACTGAATGTAACCTCCAGTTCAATGATGACACAGATAAAGATCCTCATCGATCAGGGCATAATACTTTATGAGAATGACTATTACAGGCTCTCTGGTCTTGGAGAGGTGATCGTAAAAAAAATGATTCCTCTTATAACCACCTTAATGGTATTTGAAGATAATAAACATTACTGGAAAAATCATAAAGTGGAAGGTATTCCGACACATCTTCTTGAGAGGATAGAAGAACTGGGTTTCTGTGAAGTTGTTGAGCCGGAACTCAATCGCATGTATGAATTACCAAAAAAGTTCACTGACAATCTATTACAGTCCAAATATATCATGGAAATTTCTTCTTCATTCAGTCCGGCTTACCCTTATAAGTACATTGAACTTGCCAGAAAAGGTGTGAGAATCTCGCTTATAATAACAGAGCCTGTATTTGAAAGGTTTGAAAAGGAGTATTTTGAACAATTGCAGGATTATCTCAGGATGGAAAAGACAGAACTTTTTGTGTGCAAAGACGATATCGGTTTTGCGTCCAGTGTTGTTACAGACAGATTCCTTTCATTGACCCTGTTCTATAAGAATGGTATGTTCCATAATCATGTTATGATGAGCTTTGAAATGAACTCATTGGTATGGGGAGAGGAAATGTATCAGTTTTTCAGGAATAGATCACAAGAAATAACAAGTATCTGATATTAGGAAATAATATATTAGATATTTATCCAGATATAATTCTACTTTTTTGACCTTGAAAGCTATTGTTTAAATGTTTTTTATTTTGCACTTATCAAATTAAAGCCATTAATTTGATTAAAGCCATTGCTCATGTATTTGATTAAAGCCATTTATGTCTTTTGAGTCCTTTCTATTTATTAAAAGAGTTAATTCTAAAGGCTTCATTCATAAGATTACTGTTCGATCAAAAAGCCATATGATTCATAATATTAATACCAGTTATAAAGAACCTGAGGTTATGATATATTCCATGACAAAAATACTTTTGTTTGTTAACAGTTTGTAACGAAGACAAACTGTTAAAACAAATGTAAATATCGGAGGTAAGCTATGAAAACAGAAATGTTAAATCAATTGGCGGAAGCTGTAGTTGAAGGTGACGATGACCTGGTCGAAGAACTTGCACAAAAAGCCCTTGAAGAAGGTTTGGATCCTTACGAGGCAATTGTAGAAGGACTTGCCAAAGGAATGATTATTGTAAGTGACAAGTATGAAAAGGGTGAAGCTTTTGTTCCACATCTGCTTATAGCATCCAGTGCCATGTATGCAGGTATGGATATATTGACACCACATATGAAAACAGATGGCAATGAACAGCGCTCCTTAGGTGTTATAGGAACAATAGAGGGAGATGTACATGATATTGGAAAGAACCTTGTCAAGACAATGCTCTCTGCATCTGGTTTTGATATGATCGATCTAGGTCACGATGTGCCTGTCGAGAAATTCGTTGAGGTTGTGAAGGATAAAAAAGCAGACTTTATCTCGATGAGTGCTTTGATGACCACTACCATGACTAACATGGAGAAGGTAATTGAGATGTTGCAGGAAGAAGGTGTCAGAGATTCCCTCATTGTAATGGTAGGAGGGGCACCTGTTTCCCCAGAATTCGCAGAACAGATCGGTGCAGATTCTACGCATTCTGATTCTATGGCAGCTACAAACTGGGTAAAGGATGCAGTAAGCAAACTTGCTCCTGCTGAACAGAGATGGGGTGAGGAGAAAATATCTCTTGGCAAGGTCAAATACAGAGAAATCCTGTCTAAAAAGAAAGTTAAGGGAAAGACAGACATAGGTCTGGAAACTGCAAAGCAGATAATTGCAGATTTTGAAAGTGTAGCTGTCAAGACAAAAGAGTCAATGAACCATATGGACAGGACACTAGCAGCAATGGCCGATAAAAAAGTCGACAGATTGCCAGTATATCCACTAGTATGCGGAGGTTTGAGAAAATTTGCCGATGTTAGCTATAAGCAGTATGCTACTGAAATCAATGCTTTTGTTGACAGTGCTTACCTGGGATCCAAATACCTGGATACAGATATGTTCGTAGGGCTCATAGATCTTTCTGCAACATCAGCTGACTTTGGATGCAAGATAAAGTACCCTGAAGATGACACACCTTCATCCGAAGGACACCTTGAGGCATATGAACAGATAGAAGTTCCTGATGTCAAGGAAGGTACTCGTGCCTACGAGCTCATAATGGCTTCCAAGGCAGCTACAGAGAAACTTAACAAG
>PXAV01000088.1 GCA_003565715.1 Methanosarcinaceae archaeon | reverse complement strand
TTCTTCTTTTTGCCCTCTGAAACCAAATATCACTGGCTTTTTACCTGGCTGGTTGATTATAGTAAAACCATGTACAACAGGTTTGCCTCCATCTTCTATGATGTTTTGTGAGAACATGTTCATAATATGTTCCAGCAGTTCATCGATGTTTGTGATCTTATCGTGCGAGTCGTCATCACCGGAGTAATGCTCTTTATCATTCATTCATGTATCCTCTTATCTTGTGTTCTTTTTTCTTTAAACGCTTCATAAAGTATCTGTTCGCCTGGTTCTTTATACTTGTGCCTGGTATATAACCTCCAATTGTTCTATGTTATACGAACAAGACATATAAATACTCTGCGTTCTAAAAACATATAATATGTATGTTAGCGATTAACAAGGGTGCAGAGGATAGCGAAAGGGCCACGACTTTAGTCATAGGGTACAAATATACCTCTTATTATCTGATTCATCGATTATTTATTTATAGTACTGGTTTTAATGAAATAGCCATAAAAAGAGGTAAATCAATGGTTTCAAAACAACTTCCATTCACAAAGACAAAACTTACAGAAATAATTGAAAAGCATCCTACACCCTTTCATCTTTATGATGAGAAAGGGATAATTGATAATGCAAGGCAACTAAAGGATGCCTTCAGTCAGATCCATGGATTTAAAGAATATTTTGCTGTAAAAGCTCTCCCCAATCCATACATTATGAAATTACTGATGGCAGAGGGCTTTGGTGCAGACTGTAGTTCAATGGCAGAGCTGCTTCTTGCAGAAAAAACTGGTATAGTTGGTGAGGACATAATGTTCAGCTCTAACGATACGCCTGCAGAGGAGTTCATCAAGGCAAAAGAGCTTGGAGCCATAATAAACCTGGATGATATAAGCCACATAGAATATCTTGAAGAAACTGCAGGCCTTCCTGAAATTATATGTTGCCGTTATAATCCAGGACCACTTAAAGGGGGTAACGTGATCATAGGAAGCCCGGAGGAAGCAAAATATGGGTTCACACGAGAGCAACTGTTTGAAGGCTACCGTAAAATGAAAGAAAAAGGTGTTAAAAGGTTTGGCTTGCATACAATGGTAGCATCCAATGAACTGGAACCTGATTATTTCATAGAGACAGCCAGGCTGCTTTATGAACTTATAGCAGAACTATCAATGGAGCTTGATATAAGATTTGAGTTCGTTAACCTTGGTGGAGGTATTGGTATCTCTTACAGGCCCGAGCAGGATCCTGTCCCATATGATGTAATAGCAAACGGAGTTCGGGAAGCATATGAGGAATTCATTGTTGGTAATGGACTTAATCCTCTAAGAACATTCCTTGAATGTGGCAGGGTCATAACCGGTCCGTATGGATATCTTATTACAGGTGTCCGTCATCTGAAACATATCTACAAGGACTATGTGGGCACTGATGCATGTATGGCAAACCTTATGCGTCCTGGGATCTATGGGGCATACCACCATATAACAGTACTCGGAAAGGAAGACCAGGAGGCAACGAATCTTTATGATGTAACTGGCTCCCTTTGTGAGAATAACGACAAGTTTGCCATCGACAGACTTCTGCCTGAGGTAAAAAGGGGTGATATACTTGTCATCCATGACACTGGTGCCCATGGACATGCAATGGGTTTTAATTATAATGGCAAACTCAGGTCATCAGAGATACTTCTCAGGAAAGATGGAAGCTTTGTCCAGATAAGGAGAGCAGAAACGGTAGATGATTATTTTGCAACTCTTGACATGTCCGGACTTTCCGGTTTTGAGTGATACGCTCACTCACATCCTTTTTACATGATCTGATAATAAATGTTTTACTTTCAATAGAGTAGGAGTCCCTTCAGCAAGGTATTGGTAGTTTACTTGTTTCTGTTGAGGACCTGTTTACGATTAAAGGGGTGTAGGCTTAGAGAAGGCCCACTGCTTAATCTCTGGGATGAATCGTACCTCTCCTTTTAATTGATCTAATACATACAAGTTCCGTATCCATCCTAATAAATCACAGCAAAGGCAAATGGAGAGAAGCTTAGATATATTCAGACAAGTGTACAATCGTACTTCAGCGGAGTTAAAAACTGCTTATGAAGTACAGGAAAGAGTAGAACTTGCCTTGAAGCACTTTTTAAGGCGCGTCAGCAACGGAGAAAATCCCGGTCACCTTCAATTCAAAGGCAAAGGTTGGTATGGACAGCTTAACTTATACCCTAATGGGATTTAAACTAGATGGAAACCTGTTATACCTTTCTAAAATCGGAAATGTCCTTTTAAAAGTACATCGAGAAGTCAAAGGTGAGATTAAAATGATCTTTTTTAGATGCTCAGCATGTAAAAAGTGGGGTTTTTTCACAACAACATAATGTGAAAATATAGAAATTCCAAAAGAAACTATTGAACAAGTTGTCGGTATTGACGTAGGGTATCGAATTTCGGGACATTTTCCGATGGTACAACAATACCAAATCCTCTATTTTTCCGTCTGGAAGGATAAGAACTCACAAAGGCTCAATGAAAGTTATCCAAAGCCGCAAAAGATTCTTCTCAACGTAAAAAGCCATAAGGATAGTACAGAGAATAAATGAAAGAATCGTAAACAAGAGTTATGGTATCGTTCATCAATTAAACATACAATTGGTAGATTATCATTCCTTCTTAAGGATAATTTTCTTGCAAAGAGCATATCAGATGCCACATGGCACATGTTAATCGCTGCAACAAAGTACCAGGCTTAAAGTGCTGGTTCTTTAGTTGCATTGTTTTATCCTGCGAATACTTCTAAGATGTGCTCAAGGTGTAGTTTGTTCGTTTGTTTGTTTGTTTGTTTGCTGCAAAAAAAATAGCAGATAGAACACAAAAATGTAATGGATGTGGGCTGGCCTTAGGCCTTGAACACAATACGGCTATCAACATTTTTAGATCGGGATTGCAATCTGTCTGTATAAGATCTGTAGAAGCCATGCACTTTAGACGTTGGAGCAGTCACCTCGTTTAATCCGGATAGGCGTATTTCCTCATTCAACAACTAGAAATCAAGGTCTAGTCCAATCGGACAGTGATCAGAGCCCATAACTTCAGACATTATGTAAGAATCTGTGATATTTACTTTTGCATTATCACTTGCAAAGAAGTAATCTATTCTCCATCCAACGTTCCTTTCTCTTGCCCTTGTTCTCATGCTCCACCAGGTATAGTTCTCAGGTTCTGGATTGAACATTCTGAAAGTATCAATATACCCACTTTCAAGCAGTTTGTCTATCCATGCACGCTCCTGTGGTAAAAATCCGGATATTGCTTCATTTTCCTTTGGTCTTGCAAGATCGATCTCCTGATGGGCGGTGTTAACATCTCCACAAATTATGAGCTTCCTCCCTCTTGACCTTAGGGTGTTTGCATATTCAAGGAACGCATCATAGAATTCCATTTTGTAATCAAGTCTTTCATCTGAGGCTTTTCCATTTGGGAAATATATGTTAAAGAGTACAAAATCTCCGTAATCTGCTATTTGGGTACGCCCCTCACTATCAAACTTATCTATTCCAAAACCACATTTTATTTCTACAGGTTCATGTCTTGTGTATAGTGCAACACCACTATATCCTTTCTTACTGGCAGAAGCAAAATAGCTCTTATAACCATCTATTTCCGCCAGTTCTCCAGGTAATTGGTCTCTTCTTGCCTTTGTTTCCTGCACACATAGTATGTCTGGTCTTTCTTCATTCACCCATTCAACGAAACCTTTTTTGTGAACTGCCCTGATGCCGTTGACGTTCCATGAAACAATTCTTGTCCTGCTCACTTATACATCTCCTGATATTATGTGGGTAGTTGATAACTTATTGAATAAGTAATTAACCAAAAAATATTATATGTGTCACCGGTATGATTGTAATATTGCGGAAATGCTGTTATTTTAACTAACCATTTACTATTTTGTGCGATCTATAAGTTTACCTTCTTCTACCAATTGATTTGCATTTTTGTCCGGTTTTTATGTATTTGTTATTTTTTCGTAACTATTCAGCATAGTTCCCTTTCACCACGCTGACTTCTCTATCTGCACTCAATTCTGTGATAAAGGAACAAGTGAATTCCCATAGAATATGTCACTGATCGAGTCAATAACAGATAGAGAATTCTTGCTAACAGTAGAAACGTATCCTCTAATGCGGCAAAAAATTCCTTGCACCTTGTTCGCTACGGAAAGTACCTGATATCGTCTGCTGTACTTTCGTCATTCTGATATCTCTTTCAGCCTGATTGTTAT
This sequence comes from Methanosarcinaceae archaeon, assembly GCA_003565715.1. Taxonomy (GTDB): domain Archaea; phylum Halobacteriota; class Methanosarcinia; order Methanosarcinales; family Methanosarcinaceae; genus Methanolobus. Next base: position 16,401 of record PXAV01000088.1, on the reverse strand, counting down.
CAAATGGAACGTCTGGGTCGTACATAAACCGCAAGATATCTTCCTTGTACCCGATAAACCGATCCAGCAAATTCTTTACCGTGGTTTGCTTCTTACGTCCTCGTTTTCTTATAAAATACTAAACAAATAATTGATAACAAGGTTTAAATAATAACAATTATTATTTAATACTTAGTATCACATGAACTAGATTACACATATGTGAATACAAAAAAGAAGATGATATGGATGAAACACGCAGACATCAAGTATACAAACCAACGTGTAGAGATTTTGGATTTCCTCGGGGATTTTCAAGGTCATCCTACTGTAGAAGATGTCTACGAAGGGGTAAGGCAAAAACTGACAAGGATCAGTAAAGCCACTGTTTACAATAATCTTAAGTTCCTTGCTGAAAAGGGACTGATCAAGGAGGTGAACGTCAAGGGGGTTTCAAGGTTTGAATCAAATCTGATGCCACATCATCACACAATCTGTATCAAATGTGGGGAAATAAAAGACTACGAATCTGAACAGCTTAGTGATTTGACTATGGAGGTAGCAGAAAACATAGATGATTTTACAATAAGGTCTGCAGACGTAAATTTTTTAGGAGTATGTAAGAAATGTATGGAGGAATAATAATATGGAAGAAGAAATAGTAACAATGCCACTTATTGGGGATGATGCCCCGTCATTTACAGCAAAGACAACTATGGGCGAGATAAATTTCCCAAAAGACTATAACGGAAAGTGGGTAATCCTTTTCAGCCATCCGGCGGATTTTACACCCGTGTGTACCACAGAATTCATGACCTTTGCAACAATGCAGGATGAATTCAGGGAGCTTAACACTGAACTAATAGGTCTTTCTATAGACAGTATATATGCGCATATCGCATGGCTCAGGACCATTAAAGAGAAAATAGTCTACAAGGGAATGAAGGATGTTGAGGTCAATTTCCCGGTGATAGAGGATCTCAGGATGGATGTTGCAAAGAAGTTTGGAATGGTGCAGCCACAGGCTTCCACTACCCAGGCAGTTAGAGCAGTTTTCATCATGGACCCCAAAGCAAAGGTCAGGGCGATACTGTACTACCCACTGTCAAATGGAAGGAACATGGATGAGATCAAGAGATTGCTGCTTGCAATGCAGAAATCAGATGCGGAACAGATCGCAACTCCTGCAAACTGGCAGCCAGGAGATGATGTTATCATTCCACCGCCTGGGTCATGCGGAACTGCCAAAGAAAGGATTGAAAGCGAGGAAGAAGGCAAGTACTGTCTTGACTGGTTCATGTGTCTTAGAAAAGAATCTTAAATCAGTATTATCTAATGAGAATAGATGTGTATATACATATGCAAAACATGTTAATATAAGCACATCAAGCTCTTTTTCTTTTCTCATTTTAAATTTTTGTGATAGTGCTACTATTTCCAGTTGTGAGATCACACAATATTAGATATATCATACTAAGAAATATCTGAAAATTATAATGGATCCATATGTAAATGTTAACTGAGGACATTATTTTTGCGATAGTTATATTTAGATGAATGTTTGTTAGATAAAATCATTAAACAACCTTGCAAAAATAAATATGTCCTATGAAGGCTATAAGCCAGATGGCCATCAGAATAACGCAATGGCAACCTGTTGGATAATTTCAAAGCTCATGGAGATAACATGCATCTGATCATAGCAGAAAAACATATTGCAGCAAAAAGGATAGCAGCAATACTGGCACCTGGAAAGACAAAACAGGTTCGTGTAAGTGGAGTTGATACATATGAATATGATTCAGATGGAGAGAAAAAAATCTTCATGGGACTTAGTGGCCATATTGTTAAACTCGATTTTCCAGCTGCCTATAACAACTGGCAAAAAGTAGAAGCTAGTGAGCTTATTAGTGCCCAGATAATAACAACTTCTACCCAGGTGAAAATTGTAGCTGCATTGAAAAAACTTGGTAAAACAGCAACAAAGGTCACAATTGCAACTGATTATGACCGGGAAGGAGAACTGATTGGTGTTGAGGCCCTTGATATTATAAAGCAGGTGAACCAGGATGTTGTATATGAGCGTGTACATTACAGTGCCATCACTCCCAAAGCCATTGATTCCGCATTTTCAAACCCTACAACTGTAGACTTTAACCTGGCAGATGCCGGTCATTCACGTCAGGTTATTGATCTTGTATGGGGTGCTTCACTTACCCGTTACATATCACTTGCAGCGGGGCGACTGGGTAAGATGTTCCTCTCAGTTGGCAGGGTACAATCTCCCACATTATCGCTGATAGTTGACCGCGAAAAGGAAAGGGAAGCCTTTATTCCTAGACCCTATTGGGAACTTTCAGTGATGCTTAAATGCAAAAGCGGTGAGATATTCAGGGCAGAACATCGCACAAAACGCTTCTGGGACAAGTCCATGCTCGATAAGGTAATGGAAAAGGTATCTGTTGGCGATGATGCATTATTAAAAGAGCTTAGGACATCTGAAAAAACTGACAAGACTCCAACACCATTTAATACCACCGAATTTATAAGTGCTGCAAGTAGCATTGGTTTTACAGCAGCAAATGCAATGAGAATAGCTGAAACCCTCTATACTAATGGTTATATATCTTATCCCCGAACCGATAATACGGTCTATCCAGAAACCCTGGACCTAAGGGCCCAAATAGAGATATTCAAGACCGGTGCGTTTAAACAATACGCTCTTAAACTGCTTGAAAAAGAACACCTGGTACCAACACGGGGTAAGAAAGAAACAACTGATCACCCTCCCATCTATCCTGCGTCACTTGCCAGAAAATCGGATATGAACGAGCAGGAGTGGAAGCTTTACGAGCTTGTTGTAAGACGTTTCTTTGCAACCTTTGCAGATCCTGCCAAATGGGAAACGATAAGGGCAAAGTTCCATATCAGGGATGAGGAGTTCAAGGCAAGTGGTGCGAGATTGATTGTGCCTGGATGGAGATGGTATTATCATTACAATGCACCAGAGGATAGATTGTTACCGCCGCTCATTGAAGATGATAAGCTAAGCGTTCAGAAGGTAGAAACAGAGGCAAAGGAAACACAACCACCTGGAAGGTATGGTCAGGGAAGGCTTATTAAAATAATGGAAGAGATGGGACTTGGCACCAAAGCTACACGCCATGATATAATAAGCAAACTGTATTCCAGAGCTTATGTGCACGGAAACCCTCTACAGCCTACAAAGACTGCAGTTGCTGTCGTTGACACACTTGAAAAGTTTGCACCCACAATATCCAGGCCTGATATGACAAGTAAACTTGAATCTGACATGGACCTCATAGCAGAAGGTGGGATACCCGAGGATGAGGTTATTCAAGAATCCAGGGAAATGCTGAAAACAGTTTTCAGCTACCTGGAAAATAACAGGGAAAGGATACGTGAGTCCCTGAGGGCAGGTCTTCGTGAAGATAAGATCATAGGGAACTGTTCGGAATGCAGCTCAAATCTCATGGTCATGAGGTCAAAAAGAGGGGGGCGCTTCATCGGATGTGAAGGTTATCCGGAATGCAATTTCTCGTTACCCCTTCCAAAATCCGGACATATTGTTGTCACAGATAAGTTCTGTGAAGAGCATGGCATGTACCATATACGTATCATAAATTAAGGGAAAAGACCATGGAACCTTGGATGTCCTCAATGTAATTTCCTGGAATGGCAGAAAACACAGGAAGCGGAAAAAGAGGTTTCGCGTAAAGAAGTCCCAAAAAAAATAAATGATATAGCCGGGATAGGAAAGGTAACTGCAGAAAAATTAGAGGATGCCGGTGTTTGCAGTGTTGATGAGCTATGTAATGCAGATGCATTTGAGCTTGCAAAGGCTACAAACATATCTGTAAAAAAAATAAAGAACTGGCAATCCGAGATTGCATGAATGGGAAATGGCATATATGGAACTGGAATTTAAAGGTGCATGCAGGGAAGTTGGTAGATCGGCTGTCCTTGTGGATGAAAGATTGATGATGGATTATGGCATATCCCCAGGTGAGAATCTCCAGTATCCTGTAAACGGTGCACGCCCTGAAGCTGTACTTGTGTCACATGCACACATTGACCATTCGGGTGCTGTTCCTAATCTAATGGATCTTGATCCTGATGTATTCATGACCCCGCCTACATTTGATCTTGCACATATGCTGGCAAAGGATACCCTTAAAATAGCAGAAAAGGGTGATGAGATCGCGGCATATGATAGTATTGAGCTGACAAAGTTCGCACACCAGACAAGACAGATAGATGCAGGTATAGAGTTCAACACTCATGGTTACAATGCCCGATTCATTGCTGCAGGCCATATCCCTGGTGCTGCAGCTATACATCTTAGTGACAGGGAAAATAAGACCCTGTTCTATACTGGTGATATCAATACAAACGACACAAGGCTGGTATCGGGTGCAGCTGAGTTCCCGGAATCGGATATATTAATTACAGAGAGTACGTATTTTGGAGAGGAGCACCCTCCCCGAAAGGAAGTTGAGCAGCAATTCATTGATTCTGTCAGGGATACCCTTGACATAGGGGGTAATGTCATTATCCCGGCATTTGCCATTGGAAGGACACAAGAGGTACTCATGCTGCTGGACTCCTATGGTATCAGCCCTTATATTGATGGTATGGGTGTTCAGGCGTATAAGATAATGTCAAAACACCCCGAATATATACGTAATCCAACACATCTTAAAAGGGCATTTAATAATGCTGTAATGGTCAATAGTCACAAAAGGAACCGCATTAAACTTGAATCATCTGTCATAGTGACAACTGCAGGTATGCTCAATGGAGGCCCTGCTCTCTACTATATCAATAAACTTCATAAGGATCCAAAATCAAAGATAATACTTACTGGTTATCAGGTGGAAGGAACAAATGGAAGGATGGCATTGGACACCGGGGTTATTGAGAATAATGGAATTATACAGCATCTGAGGCCAAAAGTTGAGATATATGATTTATCTGCCCATTCTGGTGACAGGGAGCTTAAAGAAATGGTAAAGAAGTTCTGCGACCATGGTACTGAGCATGTTTTCGCAATACATGGAGACAACTGTACAAAGTTTGCAGCCTGGGTGCAAGAAGAAACAGGAGTTAATTCCTATGCTCCGCATCTTGGCGAACGTTTCAGTGTATAAAGAAAATAAGCTTACAACAAGTAATTATTGGTTCCTCTCTTATCTTCGTTCATCCGGCGGGTCTTTTCCATTGCTTTCTTAAGATTATCTATAGCATCAATGTGTTCAGGGTCTATGTTAATTACACGTTTAAAGCACTTGGTAGCGTCTTCATATTTCCCAAGACCACAATATGAAATTCCCTTTTTGTTCCACACTACAGCAAATTTACTATCAAGTTCAATTTCTTTGTGCACCTTACTGTAACATTCAATAGCTTCGTTATGATTACCCATTAATTCAAGTATGTCACCCTTGTTGATCCATGCATGATCGTTTTCCGGGTCAATTGCAAGTATCCGGTTGTAGCATTTAATAGCTTCTTCGCTTCTGCCCGTATTTAGAAGGATAACTCCCATGTTACACCATACATCAGTATCTTTTTTGTTCAGAAAAAGGGACTTGCGGAAGCATTCAAGAGCTTCTTCATCATTGCCAAGAAAAGAAAGAGCTATTCCTTTGTTGTTCCATACAAGTGCAATAGCTTCGTCGCTCCATAGTTCAGGATCTAGATAATCGGATTCTAAAATGAGTGTGAAATATTCTATTTTTTCTTCCGGATCCTCTGAATCAAAAGCTAATTTGAACCATCCTTCTGGTGTATCATAATCCATTCAGTAAACCAACTCCAGAGTTGTACAAAAATTATTGTGAATAACAAACAAATGAATATTATTGATGCATAGCAGTTCATCCCCGTTAAGTAATATAGATATCATATTAATTAAGTTATCGAATTTGTTTGAATTAAATTAATACAGTTCTCGCCATATCTGATATTATCCTTTTATAGTTAATATCTATTTCCAGGATGGTTTCGTGATAATATAATGACAAGCTATCTATTGTCACATTTTTGTTATTAAGCAACATTTACACTTCTGAATCTATTCATCTTCATAATTTTTCCCATTATGAATTATTGAAAGATCATGTGGTGTATTTATATTGACAAAACTTTTAAGATATTTGTCTTTTATTTTGAGTAGACCAATGTCCATGTAAAGAACATCATCCATATAAGATGCAGCAGCAAGTATGCTCCGCTGTCCAAGATCAAGTGTGATTTCAATCGCCTCAAGCATTTTCTTTCTGGAGTAGACCGCATGCAGAGGTTCCTTGGTACAATCTTTGTTAATTGGTATCAAAGCGTCATGTCCCTCTGCCATCTCAAACATCATATCAATAAGCTCAGAATTTAGAAAAGGCATATCACAGGCAACAGTTAAAACATAGTCCCCGCAGGCTACTTTTAAACCACTGAGCATTCCTGCAAGGGGACCTGAATTCTCTATGGTATCAGTAACGAACTTTCTGTCATTCACATATTTAGCAAAGTCATTCAATTGTTCCTCATTCCGCAAGGAAACAATTACTTCATCTGATACCTCATCCAGGGTCTCCAGTGCATGTTCAATAAAGGCTCTCTCATTATAGACAATTAGAGCTTTTTCCCTACCGTTCAACCGGGTACTCCTCCCTCCGGCCAGAAGTAGAGAAGATCTTTTCAAATGGTCTTTCCCATCATTCTTACTCCTTTCATAGTGATCGTATCTCATACAAGTCCTCTTCTGCGTTCGCTCCTATACTCTTCAAGAATCGACTGGACTTGCCTGTGCTCTTTCTCACGGCGTCTTTTATCTGCTTCTTTCTGCCAGATATCAATTGCACTACCAAGTGTGTGTGGATTCACTGATGCAAGTTCTCCAACTCTTTGTATAGGCACATCCTTTAACACCGGGACCTGGGCATCATAGAAAGATTCCAATGCATGGTGTGGCATATCCTCGCCTATGATTACAGCCCTGACCTTTGGATCAATGAGCAAGGATGCAGTAACAGGACCTCCTCCACTTGCTTTTTCGATGTATACTACATCTTTTTCCTTAATGCCATAAAGCTCTATTGTGTGGTTTATAGCTTCCTTTGTAAAAGAAGAGATGATCTTCACGGGGATTCCCTCTCCTTTGATCTCTTTTTTACGTATCTGTTTTAGACGCTTGTTCTGTCTGCGTTGATTACGCAGGCTTTTCCTGGTTTTCACCAGTTCTTTATTAAGTCGATCGATCTCATTGTCCCGAATATTAATTTCCTTTTCCTGGCGGACCTTCCTGTAGGTTGAGCTCTTTATCTTCTTAACACGCATTTCAAGCTTTTCTATAAGTATGTCCTTCTGTCCTGAATCGTACTTTAGCTCTGAGATATACTCTTTTAGCTGCTTTATCTGGGAGTTCTTCTGACCCAGTTCATCACGTAGCTTGATTATTTTTTCATTGATATTGGCATGTTTCGGCTCTTGATCAACAAAATCCTTATCATTTTTTGCCTTTACCTGTATAAGAGACATTGAAGATACTTTTTCAATAGCTTCATCTATAGTTTCTCCTCTTATGACATAGAACTTTATTTTTTCAATGTCCAGGTACTTTGGAGATCTTTTTTCTATCCTCGAGAACACATTCTTATATGCTTTGTATGTAGTTAGTGCAGCTGCAAGTGAATCACGTTCGTGGTCGTTGGAATATCCAAACTGTCTTGCCAGTGCTATCTTATCTTCTGCCTTTATTTCCCCGCCGGGGCTCCAGAGAACCGCACTGAAACTACGACGTATCTTCTCCACAGCAGATGGTGTGGGATAGACATCTGTTGCTACTAAAGCTGGTTTTCCATAATGTGAGATGGTCCTAACAACCTCATCATGCGAGATGCCCCGTATGCTACTGGAGAAAAGCAGTTCACCTTCCAGTGAGAGGATGGCTATACCTACTGTAGTACCCGGGTCAATACCAACAATGGTATATCTCCTTCCGGTCTTTTTCAGGGGAATGTATTGTATCTTATCTCTCTCTACACTCTTTACACTTACCTGTACATCTGAATTTGCAGAAGGCTTTACAGGAATATTAGTTCTTTTTTCATTGACTGTATATTCCGCTCTGACGTATCCGCCAAAACCTTCTGTGATACGTTCAGTAAAAGCTATTCCTGTCTCCTTTGTAAACTTATCAAGTATGCTCTTGATCTCTCTGCTTTTCCCTCTTACAGCTCCGTGTACTTTCCTGCGGTACCTGTTCTGGCTCCACCCCCCTCTTCCAAGGGACCGGGCACGACTAACTTTTATTCTGGTAATATCCTCAAAAAGCGAGACTTCAACACCTACTCCATGGCTTGCCAGGACAGCACATGCTTCAGCTTCCTGAACAGGATCGAACTGGTTTACAGACAAGTCATGTTCCTGTGCCAGCCTTAGAAGGGGCTTTTGGTGTATACCTCCGGTCACCTGGACAAGTTTTGTGTTCCCAGGCAATTTTTCAAGAAAGCGTATAAGCTCTTTTTTACCTGCAGCAAGCTCGAATATATTATCCACTGCTATGTAATCAGGACGGTCCTGTTTGAGCATCCGGAGTATCCTGTGAAGCCGTACCATTGTATGATGGGTAATCTCCCCGTCCCTGAGAATGGCAACTGCATACCTTGGGACTTCCTGCGCCCTTGCAGAACCCTTTGCGATGTCAATACCGTAAATTATCCCGTTTTGCATACAGGTTATTTTATGTTGCTAATATGATATATTTATGACTACAGTTCACTTTTGATACTGGCAAGAACATCGCTTAAGTTTCTCTGGATCTTATATTTGCGCATGAAGTGTTTTAGCACATTGGATACATCTCTTTCCAAAAGCTCAGTGGAATGTGGATGGCTTGTTTGCACGTACTGTGGCCAATCTATGAACTGTACTCCTCCTTCGCTCACAAAGATATTGTATTCGCTAAGATCTGAGTGAATGTAACCTTTTTTGTAGACCAGCCCTACTTGTCTGAGTATCTCTTCAAGGAACCACTCAGGTTCATGAAGCTTAGTCCTGTAGAGCAGTGTGCCCTTTGCTACATCCATGACAAGTGCATGGCGATTATTATCAAGTAATTTAGGTACACAGACATCAGGGTATAGTTCTCTTATGATCTCTGCTTCTCTTTTTGCAGCAAGCCTTGCAGCATATATCCATGAGAAATGTTCCTTGTCCTCAAGATGGGAACGCAGTCTTCTGACATTCTTAAAACTTGTCCTACCTTCCCGGTGGAATTTCAGGATAACACCCTGGGATTCACCCAGGCCAAGTTCCGGTTCTTTTACAGCCTCATGGACAACAGATTCTTTCCCTACTCCTATCTCATCACCAATAGCACTGATGCTCCCTCTTTTAACAAATGTGTTAAGTGCAAGGGTGTCGTATCCATCAAAATATATCTGATAACCTTCATAAGGCTGGTTGGTCCCGATAACCATATTGTTCTTTACAAGTTTTCTGAGCTTATACTCCAGAGATGAATATGGCAATCTTGTATACTTGAACAGTTCCTCCACAGGTACCCACTCAAAGTACTTCATACCTATTTCTATACCAGTTAGTATGCGTATATCCTTACTGTCCAGTTCCCTGAATAACTTCACAACGTCGTCTATCATCTGTTGTTTAATTGCTGCGATGATTTACATTGTTTGTGGTTGAGGGAACAGAATCGTTAATAATGCTGTATATGGGATATTATCTCACTGGAGATATTTCAATGTCTATTCCAACATCATTTCAATATCTATACAAAGTTGTTTTACAACTTCCATAGCCTCTTCCTGGTCTTCGAACCTACTTACCCTGGGTATCCACACATTTAAGACAGTCAAGACATGGTTCAACCTTATGGTCCCTTTATTTGACCATTTCATAATCAAAACCGGTTGCTTTCAGAGCAGCTTTTAGTTCCCGGTCAGTTTTGCTGTTCATTATTGTTGGTCCTGAAACTCCAAGAACTTTCTTTCCAGCCATATTATCACGATAAAAAAATGGATTATATGAATGTATATTAAAAGGCATTCTAGTGTACCTGGCCAGACTCGTACATTCCAGTGATCCTGTATGTATTATAGCTATGATCCAGCAGAGGCTATTCAAATCTCTCCCATGCCTTTTCTTCAACCCGCCGGATAACCTCTTTAAGTGGCAGTCCAACCTCAAAGGCTACCTCGCGACAATCATCATACTCTGCCGATATATGCAGTATCTCACCGGTCCTGTCCTGGGCTATCTTTATGGCAACAACAAACTCCATATTCTTTAGCAGAACATTCACATTGTCCATCCTGCGATCAGCCACAAAACGATGGGCTGTGGGGATTACCCGTATGCCCAGTGTTCCGGTCTCTTTCATAATCTCCCGGGCAACACGTTCGCTATTCTCTGACCTTGTGATGACCTTGATAATATGTCCGGACCTTCCCTTTTTCATTATGGTGGGTGTGATAGTAACATCTCTGGCTCCTGCTGCAAGCAACCTGTCAAACAGATTCCCCAGAACCTCACCAGTCACATCATCGACATTTGTTTCCAGGATTTCGATGTGGTCCCTGGTCAATATGTCATTTGTTTCCATTAGCATAGTGCGCAGCACATTCGGGTCTTCCGTCTCAGCATCCCCGGCTCCGTAACCCGCTGCAACTACCTTTCCTTTTGGTATATACTCAATAGGCTTTGCAAAATGTGTAAGCAGAGCTGCACCTGTGGGGGTCAATAGTTCCCTGTCCCCAGAACCATATGAAAGGAGATTGCCAGACCTTAGTATTTCAAGGGTTGCAGGTGCCGGGACTGCCATATATCCGTGTGCAGCTTTTACTCTACCACCACCGATATTCACCGGTGTACAGAATATGGACTCAGCACCAAGCATGTGGATGGCTGCACATGAACCAATGACATCTGCCAGTGCATCATTTTGTCCCACCTCGTGGAAATGTACCTCTTCCAAAGGCTCACCATGTACCTTAGACTCTGCCTGTGCCATTATGGCAAAAACACCAAGTACATTGTTTTCAACAGTGGGTGAAAGCCCTGCTGATTTTATAGTATCCACAATCTCAGCATAATTCCTTGTATGCTCTTTATAGGGTACTTTAATATGCACATCAACAGAATCAATGCCTTTTTTATTTTTCTTTCCAACAGATACTGATACATCGACAGCAGATTCAACAGTTTTAACTATCTCTGATGCATCAGCACCCAGGCTTATCAGGCTTCCCAGGATCATATCTCCAGCAGCGCCAGAGAACGGGTCAAATATAAGTGAGCTCATTGTACATTTCTCTGAATTCCTGTTATATCTTTGTTGCTCTTAATATTATATTATCCAGTGATCAGATATCGTCATTATCATTTTCATAGCAGTTCCTTGCTTTTGCTACCATGTTTGCTATCCTTGCTGCAAAGGAACCTGCAACAAACCCTGCATCTATATTAACAACAGAGAGCACAGAACATGATTGCAACATAGACAGAAGTGCAGCCTCGCCTTTTGCACCGGCACCATAGCCCACAGATACCGGTAAGCCAATTACAGGTACATCGACCAGTCCTGATACGACTGTTGGAAGCGTTCCCTCTCTTCCTGCCGCCACTACAATGGAGTCTGGTTTCTTATCATGCAATCTGCTCATCTCACCTATAAGCCTTTGAAACCCTGCAACACCCACATCATAGATGGTAATCGTCTCACATCCCATTTCATGTGCTACCATTCTTGCTTCCTCTGCAGCATTGATATCAGCCGTACCTGCAGTGATTATTCCTACAACACCTCCGCTGCTTGGAGCTGGAGTCCCATCGTGCACAACAACTGCAGTTGAATGTAGGTCCCATTCAAGTTCCTCTGGTTTAAAAGCTTTGACCAGTCTTTCCCTGTGCTTGTCATTAATTCTTGTTATAAGCACCCTGCGTGTGCTAAGGACCTGTACCTTTGCAATATCAATAACATCCTCTGGCTCCTTTCCTTCAGCAAGTATGGCTTCCATTATGCCTGTCCGATGCTTGCGGAAAACATCAACCTTTGCAATGTCTGCAACAGATACATATCCCATGGAGCGGATGAGGGTTTCTGCAGTTTCCATGTCCATATCATTATTTTTCAGATCTCTTAAAACACTTATTAGGTCCATTTTCTTCACGTCTATTTGGATGAACTGATATTTAAGGTGAACTACCACCCGGCTAAAGAACAAGTGTCTTCATGCTTCATTCTTTGAACAACTGCTCATAAGTTCCACAGTTTCTTCCTGTAATTACTACATGCTCAAAGACCTATCAGATTTTGGCCAATGAAAATCAGTGTTCTATAAATGAGATGATAGGGACTAATTGAACGATCAACAGAAAATTATAATATGGATTAAATGGTGTACCCATTATGAAAGAGCCAATTGAAAAGCCACTTGACAATAAAAATGGTATCAAAACTCTCATAATGCTGGTAGCAGGTATTGGAATCACTGCTTTTCTCTTCTACAGCCTCATGCAGGCGGCAGAAAGCGGTAATTTGCTGATGGTGATACTTCTGGCAGTATCGGTATCATTTGTAGCATTCTTAATAGGAAAACTGGTTAAAAATCAATTAATGAAGGAATTATGAAATACTTACTATTTCAATTTCCTTCTTGATTCTTCAACTTCATCCACTATGCCTGGATATTCCTTGAACATTGAGAGAATGTCAAGGGCAGCCACAAGATCAACAACGCCTATTGAGCCTACAACATTTCCTTCCTTTGTTCTTATAGGAGTAACAACAACAGACTTGCCCTTGTAGACACCTTCTGTTGGAACTGTTCTTATTGTAATGTTTTTAGCAATCGCTTCTTCAAGAACAGGACCTGTGTAATCTTTGTCTACTATTATACCTCTCTCCATTTGAATGCCTCTGCACTTTACACTACGTATGGTTGTAGGTATACCAAGCAGGCCATGTATTGCAATTGCGATAGGCTCCATCTCTTCAGCAGTGGAGTCTGAGCATATTTTTAGGCAACTTGCATCGTCTGAGCGTGTTCCTAAACAACTTGCATCATCTGATTTATCTGATTTTTCAATTGATGTCATTTTACCACCTTCTCAATTGAACAGGGGGACTATCTTTCAAGATCAAGGGATATTATGTATTCATGTGCAGATATAGCCGCTAATGCCCCGTCCGAAACGGCAGTAACGACCTGCCACACAGAAGTCCTCCTGCAATCCCCTGCAGCGAATATCCCTTTTACAGAACTTTCCATCTGTTCATCTGTGACAATAAAACCGTTCTCTGTCTTATTAGTATCGACCATTGATGTGTTAGGGTCGATGCCAACATAGATAAAGACACCATCTATTGCCATATCTGTAATTTCACCGGTATTCAGATTCTTCAGGACAACTTTTTCTACTAACTCATCTCCCTGTATCTCCTGTATAACAGTGTCCCATATGAAACTGATATTCTCCTTTTTAGAAACCCTTTCCTGAAGGATAGAACAGGCACGCAATTCATTTCGCCTGTGAACCACATATACTTTCTTTGCAATCCCGGAAAGCACAAGTGCATCTGTCATTGCAGAATCTCCTCCTCCAACGACGATGACTTTCAGGTCACCATAGAGCGGCCCATCACATGTGGCACAGTATGAAACACCTTTTGTAAGCAGCCTTTCTTCCCCTTCAACTCCCAGCTTTCTGGGATTAGCACCAGTTGCTAATATTACAGCACGTGTTTCGAAGCCCCCATCATCGGTTGTAATCACCTTCTTTCCTTGTTCCTCCTTAACAGAGATAACATTATTATTTTGTATTGTGGCTCCTGCTCCTTCTGCATGTTCTTTGAACTTCTGCATCAGTTCCATCCCTGATATTGATGTAAAACCCGGATAATTCTCAATTGTAGTTACAGTTGCTATCTGTCCAGGTATCACGTTCTTTTCAATAACAAGTGTATTAAGGCCATAACGTACAGCGTATATGGCTGCAGTAAGTCCTGCAGGTCCGGCTCCAATTATTATAAGGTCGTACATACTGATCGATCATCAGGCTACAACTTTGCTTGCCTGTTTTTTATCAGGTACTCCCACAAAAGCCACCTTATCATCTATTATGGTGGTTGGTATTGACCTGATTTTAAATTCCTTTGCAATCTCCCGTCCCTTTGGAGTGTCCAGATCGATCTCTTCATATTCAAAATCATACTGCTCCTTTAATTCCCTCCACATTTTCTGTGCAGTGGGACAAAAGTGACACTTTTCAGAATGCACAAGGGTTACCTTTACCATATTATCAAACACTCCTTTTGCTTTGTCAGTATTATATAAGTTAGTAGAGTATATCAAATTAATGACTGTGGACATTTTTATCTTGTAGCAATTGTTATTAGATAATGCTCTATGTGGGTCCTTATAGGTGGCTCAACGAACATTGTCGTTACATTGATAGAGCTTTTGATGTATACCAGTGGTGATAACTATGTCAAGCTATTCCATCGATGAGTTTGTGAGAAAAACAGGTCAAAAAGATATAACCAAGGGGAAGTTTGGACTTGAGCGTGAAAGATTCCTTGAAGTAAACCTAAGCGGGCGTATATGGATGAAAAAAGGAGTGATGGTTTCATACATTGGAGATATGAGATTCACAAGAGAAGGAGTGTTTGAGCACGGACTTGGTAAATTTATGAAAAAGACAATGACCGGGGAAGGTCTTTCACTTACAAAAGCAGAGGGTAATGGAACGTTGTATCTTGCAGATACCGGGAAGAAAATATCTGTGATCGATCTTCATGATGATTCTATATATGTCAACGGTAACGACGTCCTTGTATTTGAGGATAGTATCAGATGGGATATCAAGATGATGAAAAAGGTGGCTGGGATGATGTCTGGCGGCATTTTTAATGTCAGGTTAGAAGGTACCGGTATGATCGCAATAACTACTCACTACGATCCTCTTACGTTAAGGGTGACCGAAGAAAATCCAGTTTTCACAGATCCAAATGCAACTGTTGCATGGTCAGGAAACCTATTGCCTGAAATAAAGACAGATATATCCTTCAGGACATTTGTTGGCAGAGCGAGCGGTGAGAGCTTACAGATGGCTTTTAAAGGTAATGGTTTTGTTGTTATACAGCCTTACGAAGAAATTCCATATGTAACTCAGAAAACATAAAAGGTCAAGGATTCTTATAATATCGTAGGAAAAACAACTCTTGTAAGGTATGATTAAATAAAATATTAAATCATATACATTCTCTTTAATATAAATTTATATACTGAATTGAACATAGTAATCGATCATGGAAGAAGCAAAAGTATATACACATCTTGTGCCTGTGGGATTCACATCTGATAAGCTAGTAGCAAGCTTAAGACAGTTTCCTGTTCACAAAATAGTGATTCTTATGCACAAAGGCGATGAGAACAATAAGTTTGTAAAGGCGACGATCAATGATATTTTTCAGGCTTTCAAGGGGTTTGAGATACAGGATACATTTGTTGACAGGGAGAACGTTCTGGATTCATCACTGCAGATACTGTCTATAATAGAAGAGGAGATAAGACAGGGTAGTATAGTAAAGATAAATATAGCAGGAGGCCTTCGAAACATTGGTATTGCAGCTTATATTGCTTCTATTGTGAGTGATATTTCAATATACAGTGACATACCCAAACCTATAGAAGATGGCAGATATAGCCTAAAAGGTATCCTTGACATTCCTCGTTTCCCAATAAAGGAACTTGCCAAGGAGCAACAGAGCATACTCAAAGAGATAAGGGATGGTGTTGAATCTGTAGATGTGCTTATTTCCAGACTCAAACCTGAGCTTGAAAAAGGAACAACAGAATTTGGAAATGAGAGATCACGTCTCAGCCATCACATAAAAAAGCTAAGAAAAGCCGGATTCATCGAAACCGAAAAATTCAGCAAGAACCTTTCCATAAGAAAAAGCATGCTTGGAGAAATATATGTCAAAGGGAATTCTATTAGGATAATGTCCGGACGTAAGCCATAGGCCACATTGTAACAGGTCATATCGTAACTTTTGGTTATATCTCTGTCCTTCTTATCTTAAGCAAGGATCTGACTGCCATAATACCCAATTTAAGGATATTTCTATGGACATTTGATATTTTCAGCCTTTTGTGATACATTCATACCTGACATCAGCCTTTTGAAGCTCAGGGACCTCTCCCCACATACCCATATATTCTCCCTGCATAACAATGGCACCCTTTATTCCTTCAATATCCTTGATAACATCAAAAGATAGTTCAACAGCCTGTTTCCCCATCCCTGTAGCATTACCCAAAGCTGTTGCTGCCGCATCGGCAAGTGAGACATCATCGCAGAAAACAACAGCTGCATCAG
>PXAV01000015.1 GCA_003565715.1 Methanosarcinaceae archaeon | reverse complement strand
ACGATATGAACAAGATATATACAATAATGATAGCTTTGATGTTAGTGGCATCTATACCTTTGGCAATGGCGGCAACTGAAAATCCGGTTTTGTTCGATCCTTGGCAATCTGGCAATGCCGAGTTTGAATGTAAGCAAGCTGGTGGGTGTGGAGATTTCGCACACAAAATAGATGAATGGGGAAATGTGACCTATTGGGAAAATGACAGTATGGATGGAACCTATTATAATGATAACATCGCTATTTCCAATAGCAGTGAAACAAGCTTTAACTGGGAATCAACATACAAAGTATGTGCTGTCATTGTAAAAGCAGGACCTGTAGCTAATGTTTACTACTACAATGGTGCAAATAGTGATAATGGGCTTGTTGGTCCGATAAACCCACAAAGCGGTAAGCTTTATGACATCAGCCACGTAACTTTCTGCTTCAGCAGTGAAGAAAATGGAAATGGTGGTATTGGAGAGAATGGAACTGAAATCCCCGAATTCCCGGCAATTGCACTTCCAATAGCTGCAATTCTTGGCCTTGCGTTCTTCTTCCAGCGCAGAAAGGAGTGAATACACTCCTTTGAGTTCTATTTTTTTGAACTGGACATTGATCATTATTCCTTGTTCATTGCATCTTCCACGCTTTTCCTGATTATATACCCTGCTTCATGCAGGATTGTATCACCTATCTGGGCATCCTTTTCCATGCTTGCTGTGCAGGGGTATGAGTGATGGGCATTTGAGATGTTTTCCTTGTAGTTGGCTACATCAGACCACTTGAGTTTCTTTGCAACAAACCATGTTGCGCCACATGGAGCATCTCTTATGACCTCAATATGGGTAAAAAGACCGTTCACAATATCAGTAGATATCAGTAGTTCCGGGCGGCCAAATCCCAGGTTAACGAACTCGTCAATATGTTTTTTTCCAGTAATGTCAAGTGAGCAGAAAGGTTTGGGACATTCACACTCAACACCCATGGAATCAAGTTTGTTCTTTACCTGCTCTGTAAGACCTGCCGGAACAAGACGGGAATCATCCACAGGTATTATAACAGCTTTTGAACCGGTAACCTTTGCAATATCAGGTACAGCCATCAGAAGGTCAGGGTGAAGGTCAATGGCAATGATAAGATCACACTCTGGAAGGTCTGCCGGGATATATTCCATAGGGTCTTCCACAAAGTCAGGAATGTCTGTGCGCAGTTCAAAAATACCTGTTAGCAGGTGTGCAAAACCTGTCCTTGAACTACGACAATGGTCACACAGTTCACCACAGGAAAAACAAAAGCTATCAGAATTTATGAGGTTACCAACAACCTTTTTGCCAAATTCCCCGGAATAGAAAACATTCAGCCGCATGTTCCCTAGTATACATATGATACTTAATAAAGTTCTCTGTTCACTTTTGTTTCCTTCTGGAATGCACAATACCCATGATATATGCAGGTATACAACCAATAGCCGTACATGTTTCAAGGGAAATGCCCTGAGATGTGATATCCAGGTGATACCTGGACAAAGAAAAAAGTTCTTTAGGCAGCCCTTTGTGGCCAAGCCCCACAAGCACTAGGAAGGATTTGTTCTTCATTATCTCATCTGCCAGAGATTCAGGTGTAACAGAGAATTTCTGTTCCGGCATGGAACTTGTGATCACAAGCGAGCCTAGTTGTGGCTGAAAGCCTTTTTTTGGCAGTTCTGATACGAAAAGATGACCTTTTTGATGTAATATCTTCAAATACTTGCCTGACTCACCTATTGTTGTCTTCTCTGCTACATAATCTACAAGCTCATCAGCATTCATACTGAAAGGAAAATCAAAGAGAGCCAGAGAGAAACCATATGCATAACAAATCGGTGCAGCTCTTGCTATAGCCCTGTAATGTGCATCAAGCACTTTTATCCTGTCATATGTGTTAACAATACCCAGTGTCAGCAAACAGATCACCAATCCCTTACCTTACTTTCAGACAAAGTACAGATTGTGTGCAGGCATTAAGCTTGTCGCAACTGGCACAATCATCCCATATCTCTGATTTTACTGAAGCTTCAAGCTTTTGAAAACCTGTTCTTTCAAAGAACATAGGTGCTGTTGTCCTTGTATAAAGGAGAGTATTATGTGTCAGCTGTGAAGTTAAGGCTTCAAGCAACATGCGCCCTATTCCTTTTTTGCGATGGTTTGGATGAACTGCTATTGAATGAACCTCAATTACCTTTCCTTTACACATACATGCCGCACCTAATACCCTTTGACCCAAAAGAGCAACGACGAAATCGCTTATAGGTATGTCTTCAATGTCAAGGAAGTAAGTAGACATGATAACCTCTATCGCAGACCTGTCTTGAGAAAGCGCTCCCCTGACAATAATACCCTCAGTACCATCTGTGACGGCTTGCAGGACAACATTCTCTATCATAGAACCTCATCCATACTTCCACTTCTGAAACCCGCCAGGTCAAGGGTTACATAGCTAAAACCAAGCTCATGCAAGTAGGAGAACACATCACTACGCATATCCAGCATCTGCAGCATATCACTACCCTTGATCTCTATCCTTGCTATTCCATCATGGTCACGCACCCTCAATTCCTCAAACCCAAGCCTTTTGAGGAAATCCTCTGCCATTTCCACCCTCTCAATACCCTTTTTTGTCAGATGGATGCCATAAGGAAAACGAGAGGCAAGACACGGCACTGCCTTTTTTTCTGCTACAGACAATTTAAGGTTCCTGGCTATATCCCTTATTTCATCCTTACTTACATCAATATCAATGTAAGGTGAATAGACCAAGGGACCAGCTTCCTCCATCGCCTGCTTCCCGGGCCTGTATGAACTAATATCAGAAGCGTTACTTCCCTCAATTATCACATTAAACCCCATCTCCTGCCTGACACTATTAAGAATGGACAAGATCTCCTTCTTGCAGTAATAGCATCTCCTTGGACTGTTATCTGTGATGTTAGTGAATTCAAATTCGTCAAGATAGATCACCCTGTGTTGTATACCTATCTCCCTTGCAACCTTTTTTACACATTGTAATTCACTTTCTGGAAAAGACCTGAGTTTGACAGTTACAGCTACAGCTTTTTTATCAAGTGACCTCTGAGCTATGCAGGCAAGGACTGAGCTATCCACACCACCGGAAAAGGCAACAATTGCACTTTCTTTATCGTATATCCTTTCTTGTATCGACCTCAGTTTTGGTATGTGTGTTCCTTCATGCATTTGAGGGCATATATGGGATCATGGCATATAGTATTAAGCATATTCTCAAAAAGCCTAAAATACTGTATGACATATATGAACAATACTTCAAAAATGGTGATAATGAATGGCGTTTTTTGGAACAAATGGAGTAAGGGGAATAGCTAACGAATATATAACTCCGCAACTTGCAATCGATGTTTCCAGAAGCCTTGGTACCTATATGGGATCAAAGGGAACTGTTGCAATTGGCAGGGATACACGGGCATCCGGAGAGATGCTCAAATCAGCTTCTATAGCAGGCGCACTTTCTGCCGGTCTCACTGTTATCGACCTGGGCATCTGCCCAACACCATCAGTACAGTACTATGTAAAAGATCATGCTGATGCAGGAATAGTTGTGACTGCTTCCCACAATCCAAGAGAATACAATGGAATAAAGCTTATAGCAAGTGACGGGAGTGAACTTTCCAGGGACGGAGAAAAAGAGATAGAAAGGATATATTATTCAAAAGAGTTCAGTGCAGCACCATGGAACAGAACAGGTGATCTGCGCTTTGAAAACAATGCTAATGAATATTACATAAAAGGAATAATCAATTCTGTGGACCATAAGCTAATACGCGAGAAACGCTTCAGGGTTGTAGCTGATACAGGTTGTGGTGCTGGCTCTGTGACTTTACCCTTCCTTCTCCAAAGACTTGGATGTGAAGTAATAACCATCAACGGACAGGCAGATGGTACATTTCCATGGAGGAATCCCGAGCCTACCCCCGATGTACTTACAGAGCTTGCTGAAATAGTCAGGAAGACAGGAGCAAACATGGGGGTTGCGCATGATGGTGATGCAGACAGGGCAGTGTTCTTTGATGAGAATGCAGATTTTATCGAAGAGGAGACATTGCTTGCAATGATGGCAAAATATGTCCTTGGAAATAAGAAGGGACCTATCGTCACACCAGTAAGCTCATCCTCACGTATGCTTGATGTTGCAAGAGAGGCTGGAGTGGAGCTTGTCTGGACTGCTGTGGGATCTATCAATGTAGCACGTAAGATGATGGAGACCGGAGCAGTCTTTGGAGGAGAAGGGAATGGAGGCCTTATATTCCCGGAACATCAGTACTGTCGCGACGGCGCAATGGCGTGTGCCAAGTTCCTGGAGATAATAGCAAACGGACATAAATTGTCCGAACTTGCAAAAAGTGTGCCTGCATACTTTAATTCAAAGACAAAGACAAAAGTACAGGACCTTCCAGCAACCATGGAGAAGGTAAAAAAGGAATTTATCTTAGAAGGTAGCAAAGTTGATACAACAGATGGTGTGAAAGTATGGTATGAGGATGGATGGATACTTATCAGACCATCCGGGACAGAACCTATAATACGCATATTTGCTGAATCCAAGACAAAGGACAGGGCTGATGAACTGATGAGACTTGGCCTTGAACTCGTCAACAGGTCCATTCTATGATGATCAGGCCGTACCCCTGGATTCACCAAGTACAATACCAGTTGCAATAAGATGAGCCACCCTCAGTGGCTCAGGTATATTGCTCCGTGTCGAAGAAATGTTTACTATCCTGGCAGCAAGCTCTGTCCCTATGCCGCAGCATTGAATGAATACAGGGCTTTTGTCCGTCCTTGGAATTACCTTCGTAATTTTCCCAGCCTTTTTAATTATGTTGAGTCTCTTTTCATTTTCCGGGAGATGTGAAAGTGCTGCTTCTATCATTTTAAGATCTGGCAGATCACGCATAAGGACTATTACGGGTATACCCGTTCTATTATACATATCTACAATATCAACCGGATTGAATCCTCCATATGTGACACCATCAAGCATTATTACCCTTATTTGAGAAAAATGTTTACTGCATCGTATCATCTTAACAATGTTTTCTGTGGCATCCATACCGTCTCTTGTGATCTGGGAGCATAGTACCCCATCAAGCCACTGACCACCGCGAAAAAAGGCCCCTACAATAGGTATAGTATCAGACACAAGTGCAGAATCATCTATACCTATTATGCGGATCTCATCTTTGATATGAAAAGCTATCTTGCCGAAATTCACAGAAAATAATATACAAAAAGGAGATGAAGTAGTTTACCCGCAAGAAAGTCTAGATGAACATTCCTTCCGGGAGAGATTCCTTTTTGGTTTCTGTCTTTGACATTACTTTCTGCACAGACTCAATAAAATCAGCCATAGTTACAGAATCACGGTCAAATCTTACAGCAAGCATCCCTGCTTCCATGGCTATTGCATTAAGATCTGCACCACTTGCAGTCTCAGTAAGTTTTGCAAGCCTGGTAAAATCAATGTCTTCAGCAAGGCTCATGGAACGAGTATGTATCCTCATTATATTTGCGCGGGACTCTTCATCCGGCATAGGCACATTTACAATCCTATCAAACCTTCCTGGCCTGAGTATTGCAGGATCGAGTACATCCAGCCGGTTAGTAGCTGCAATTATCCTTACATCACCCCTGTTTTCAAATCCATCCATTTCTGCAAGAAGTTGCATCAGGGTTCGCTGTACCTCACGGTCTGCGCCATTTGTGTCATTGAGGCGTCTTGAGGCAATAGCATCAAGCTCATCTATAAAGATTATACTTGGGGATTTCTTCCTTGCCATATCAAAAAGCTCCCTGACAAGCTTTGCACCATCACCTATATACTTTTGAATGAGCTCAGATCCAACCACTCTGATGAATGTAGCCTCGGTCCGGTGTGCAACTGCTTTTGCAAGCAGTGTCTTGCCTGTACCCGGAGCACCGAAGAGCAGTACCCCTTTTGGAGGTGTTATTCCAATGCGTATGAATGTTTCAGGCTTTGTCAACGGCAATTCAACTGATTCGATAAGCTCCTTAATCTGGGCATCAAGTCCTCCTACATCCTCATAGCCAACGTTCTGTGATTCCAGCACTTCCATTGCAGATACCTCAGGGTCCTCCTTTGTAGGAATGACTTCAACTATCGCAAGTGTCTGCTGATTCAGGGCAACCTTTGCACCCGGGGCCAGAGAACCTTCGTCCAGATACTGGGAAACGTTCACAATGAACTGTGGACCTGTGGAGCTTCTGACAAGTACTTTTTCCTCATTGACCACATCCATTACAGTTGCCACTACTAACGGGACAGTCTTAAGACGGTCAATCTCTGCCTGAAGCCTGCGCACTTCACGCTCATATTTGAGCTTCTGACTCTCAACAAATCTTTTTTCAGATTCTATCTGATCACATTGCTCCTTCAGGAGAGTATTTCTGGACTCAAGTTGCCTCATGCGATCAAGAAGATATTTGGAAAAATCTTCCTCACTGTCCGAACCGACGTTATCATACTCAGACTTGTTCACAGAATTGAATGCATACCTTCTGTGTTCAAAGTCACTGTCGCTTGTTTCGCTCATGTGCCTCCGAATAATATTTAAGTGCATACGGTATATAGCCCTTTCGTAAAGAAGATAGTATACCTTTACGAGTTGAGATATATGCAGTGTGAAATATGTGGCGCTGAAATAAGAGGCGAATCTTTTAAAATTAGCATTGATGGCAGTGAGCTTACAGCATGTGGAAAATGTTCACAGTATGGGAGCGCAGTTGGAAAGCGCACTCCTGTATCAAAAAAGGTTGCACCAGTCAGCCGTGCTCCTGCAGGCAGAACACGCAGGCCTCCAAAGAAAGCACCTGAAATGGTAGTTGATGAGCTTGTAGATGAATATGGAAGTGTGATAAAAGAAGCCAGGGAAAGCAGAAAATGGACACATGATCAGCTTGCATCTAAGATAAAAGAAAAGGCAACACTGATTAAAAAGATAGAGCGCGAGGAGATAATCCCGGAGGATGACGTACGGCAGAAAATAGAGAAAGCCCTTGATGTCAAGCTTACTGAAAGAACAGATGATGATGGATGGAGTGGTGAAAGCCTAAACCGTGGCACTACTCTTGGAGATATCGTGACAATAAAACGCAAGGAATGATAAAGGTAATAGAATGATTCTGAAAGATAAAAAAATAGGATTCATCGGGACAGGAAAGATGGGAGGTGCACTCATTAAAGGGATATGCAGTGCCGGACTGGTCTCACCTTCTGATGTATATGCAAGTGATCTCTATGAGCCGTTTCTCAACGAATTGAAAAAGGATATAGGTATCAATATATCCACCGAAAACAGCATGACCATCAATAATTCTGATATGATAGTCCTTGCTGTGAAACCACAGATTATAAAATCGGTCATTGCATCGATAAAAGATGATGTGACAGAGGAAAAGATAGTAATATCAATTGCAGCAGGTGTCAAGCTTGAAGACATAGAAAAAGAATTCAACGAAGGTACACGGGTTATCAGGGTCATGCCAAATATAGCTGCAACGGTTGCAGAATCAGCGTCTGCGGTCTCACAGGGAAGTAATGCCTCACAAGAAGATGTTGAAGACACTCTCACGATCTTCAATGCCGTTGGAAGTGCTATCCAGGTACCGGAGAATATAATGGATGCTGTTACCGGGCTTTCGGGAAGTGGACCCGCATACATATTCCCAGTAATAGAAGCTATGGCTGACGGAGCTGTATATGAAGGACTTGACAGGAAAAGTGCACTGGTTCTTGCTGCCCAGACTGTCATAGGTGCTGCAAAAATGGTACTTGAGACAGGAATGCACCCCGGAGAACTAAAGGATATGGTCACATCCCCTGCCGGAACAACAATTCGCGGCGTTCGTGTCCTTGAAGAGAACAGTATAAGAGCGGCTTTTATGAATGCTGTCATAGAATCATCTAACCGTTCAAAAGAGCTTGGCAAATAAACCAGCTATCTGTTATCCATAAAGCCTTTTTTTTGATAGAGACAATAGAAAACTTTATTACATTAAGAAGTTTAAAATATATCTATACTAGTAAATCCGGTCTTGTTGGGTGCAGGAGCCTAAAAATAGATCTACAGAAAAGTGACATTTGTATTAATATATTTTTATATATGTAAATATGTTTGTTAGGAAAAATATACCAAGGGGATTTTCTGGAATGGGGATTGGAGTTAAAGCTTTTGCCGTTGTCCGGGGCGACAACGCGGATAAGGTAAATGTCGCATTGCACGATCTTGAACACTACGGCAGAATGAAGTTCGTATCAAAACCAAAAAGGATCGAGCCAATGTATGCAGATAATCTGCTGGTAAGTGTGGCAGGTGTACCGCTTAGGGCTAAATGTTGTTCTGCTGCACTGGTAGAACTTGATAACAATGCAGGAGCAGCCATAAGTAAACTGAGGAAGATACATCCACCTGCTCATGTTGTTATTGTAAGCCCAAGGCATGAAGTATATGACGAGCTGATGGATAAATCTGAACTCTATCCCGAATTCGAGCGCAGCTTTGAGCCTCAAAGGCACTGAAAATCATGCTGGGACCTATAGTTAATATCAGAAGCTGTCAGTAATATCCTTGTTCTTGGTAACTATTTTAAGTTTTTCAACATATGAAGGTAGACTTTCCACATCCTTTATTTCTTTTTGTACCAACGATATAATATTGTTCCTTATCCTTGTATCAGGGTTTGTACCCAGTGAATGTAAGTTCTTTTTGATCTTTGATGCCAACAGGTTCCCCCTCCTGTCCCAGTCTGTGAGCAGGATTACAGTCTGGCCGCTCTTTGCAAGTACTTCACAGAAATTGACCACTGGATGATGTGTTGCAAGACGGAAATCACCATCCAGGCCAAGAGATCTAAGAGCTTTTGTATCCCTTTTTCCTTCAACAACAATGATTGCGCCCTTAATAGCATGTTCATATAGTTCATCAAGCTGCTCTTCTATAAGTTCCAGTCTTTTTTGATATACAGCTAAAGATGCTTTCACGGGTCTTTTTTCTCTTGTATCCTTTTCTTGCATAAAACTATCCTTTTCATTTTTATAAGTAGTCATAGAAAATTATGTAATTAAGACATAAAGGAAGTGATTTTGAGAGTATAGAAAATATCAGAGCAATGAAAGAGTGTAGTCCACCCTTTTAACAGCATAGCTAATCAATGTGACGGCAACAAAATAATAATTTACAATCTGGAAGAAAAGTAATAAATTGGAAGTAATAAATTGAAAAATAAGATAATATACCACCTTCAAATAACAGTTTGCAAGTGAATGGCCTGTCGCATTTAAAGGCAAATATTTCGGTACACACAGATTTATATTGCGACAGTGGTCCACATTCACTTGTAATAGCGAAGGTATTCTTCAAATTGTTCATAAAAACTTGCCCTTTCTACCAGATTTTCGAAATATTCATCCATCTATTTCACCTCAGATATAGGATTGTTCTTTGAATATATTAAAATAAAGAGAGCGTGGTGAAAGTATTAATTGTTTATCAAATTGAAAAAGTAAATGATAAATTATCATACATTAGTTTCCCGGTAACATTCCACATTTATCCATTTGAATGACATTTTCATTTTTCAGATAATATTTCGTTCAGCACATAAAATACATTGTAATAATCAATGTTCTCAAATAGTAGGGTCTTTTTAGAATTATGCAAGCCATTGAGAATTATCACATCTGATAATTTTAAATCAAATAACCTGGCAAATTTATAAATTAACTCTTCATTGGCCTTTCCCTTTTGAGCATTGTGCGATAAACGTACCTCTACACGTTTTCTCCATGGATTATATCCACTTGGTACAGCAGGGCTCTTTGATCCCGCGCTGACATCTATTTCAATAATGACCCCACCCTGAAGCTTTTTCAATGCATCTTCAAATGACATTATCAACAAGCATGCCCATGGTAAATTTAAAGATATCCCAATATGAGATTATAAGAAAATATATAAGGATCTGGAACAAACGACATAATTAAAGTAAACAAAGGTACAGGATATTTTTGAATAGGACAGTGCTGTTGTCTGACGCACTAACTCCGAAGACTCATCCTATGGAATTTCCGCTGTCCTCCCCGGTTTCCCTCGTGACAGGCTTTTATCGCACCATCCTTTGTAGCGTATTGAGGTTGTCTGTACGATCACAGATAGGCTTTGCCATAATCTCATGCAAGGACCTAACAGTACGCATGTATGTATCTATAATTATCACATATAAAAATAGCGCACCCAAAAAACATATTGTCCTGATAAGTGCTTATAAACGATAAGAGACATTAACCTTTATTCATGTCATTGGAACAGACCATCCACGGAAAAATAATATACGGACCTGAGGCGGAGATAGTAGAAGGCTATATAGTCGTAGAAGAAGGAATAATCAAAGAGGTCCATGAGAAAAAAACAGAATCCAGCAACATTATTGCTCCGTGTTTTATCAACGCACATACACATATAGGGGACTCTGTATGTAAAGATCCCGCCCTTGGAGATGTTTGCGGTCATTATGTTCAAAGGAATCTAAGCAAGCTTGTACAACCACCAAATGGTCTAAAGCACAGGATATTAAAGAACACCCCACAAGACAAGCTAGTGGGAGCTATGGGACGAACTCTTATGGATATGTACAACACAGGTACATGTGCATTTGCTGATTTCAGAGAGGGAGGATTAAATGGAGTGCTTGCATTAAGAAAAGCGCTTGAAAGCTGTGATATTGAATGTAAGATATTTGGAAGACCATCAAGCTGTGCAACAGAGGGAAACATCACATATGAAATTGACAATATTCTGTCCTTTGCAGACGGGTTGGGAATGAGTGGTGCCAATGATATAGATATGTATCTCCTTAAAGATGCCAGAAGATCTGTGTCAAATACAAAAAAGCGATTTGCGATACATGCAGGAGAGAGCAGCACAAGAGATATAGAGAATGCCTTGTCACTTGACCCTGATATTCTTATACATATGACAAAGGCAAGACAAAGCCACATAAAAAAGCTTCATGACATGGATATTCCAGTGATAGTTTGCCCCCGGTCTAATTTCATCACTGGAGTTGGTATGCCCCCTGTAATTGAAATGTTGGATGCAGGTGTTAAAGTAGCTGTTGGAACGGACAATGTAATGTTGAATTCAGTTAACATGTTCGCTGAAATGGAACTTTTATCTAAAGTTTTTGGAATAGATGACAGACAAGTATTTATGATGTGTACGCTTATGGGTGCAACAATATTAGGCCTTAAAGAGGCTGGCACTATTCAGGAAGGAAATAAAGCAAAAGTTATGATAATCAATGGGAATTCAGATAATCTTACAGGTATAAGAGATCCATTAAGTGGAATTGTTAGGAGAGGAAGACCTGATGATATACTATCTGTAATTGTATGAAAGGGATTTATCACAAAGGAGAGGAACAATGACAAGTACTCTGTATAATAAGATCTTTATTGCAACCGATGGATCGAAACAAAATAAAAAAGCGGTTCAGCATGCCATTGAGTTTGCAAAATTGAGCGGAGCAAAGTTGTATGCAGGATATGTTGTGGATACGGCGGCTTTTGCTTCGATTCCAATGGACGCTGGATGGGAAATGATGTATGAACTCCTTGAAAAGGAAGCAAATACAGCAACGGAGTCTGTCTTAGAGCAAGCAAAAGCAGAAGGACTTGATTTTGAAAATATTGTACTTGAAGGCAACCCTAGTCATGAGATCATCAACTTTGTTGAGAACAATGACATAGACCTTATAGTCATAGGAACACTGGGTAAGACAGGACTTGACAAATTCCTCCTTGGAAGCGTAGCTGAAAAAGTTACAAGGAACTCAAAGGTACCCGTACTTGTAGTAAGGGGCGATACTAAAGAATAAAATAGGGAAGCTTTGAAGGAGAGACTATCATGCCAAAAAACATAAAGGTTTCGGATATAATGAAAAAGGAAGTGGCCTATGCGACACTTCCTGGGTCCAGGGACGAGATTCATGTTCTGCTTAAAGAAAAGAAAGTGTCAGGTGTACCGGTACTAAAAGAAGGGAAAGTAGTAGGAGTGGTCAGCAGGGCAAACCTCCTGAAGAATCCTGAAGAAGAGCAATTGGCCCTGTTGATGACACGCAATCCTATCTTGATCGAACCTGACCTTGATATAACCAAGGCAGCAAAGATTTTACTGGATAATGATATCAGAAGGTTGCCTGTTGTTAAAGATGAAAAACTTGTAGGTATAATATCTGTTGCAGATATAATAGCATCCATTGCAGAGATGGGCATAAACGACCATGTCGGCCAATATCTTTCACCTTATGTTGTACCCGTCTGGACAGATACTCCATTGAATGTTGCTGCAAGGATAATGGAGCTTGCGGGGTCAAAAGCAGTCCCTGTTATTGACAGTGCTCTTGAAGTAGTAGGCATCATCACAGATAGGGACATTATAAGTGCAAGCATCATAGAGGACTCTGTTGAGATGTCAGATATGTCCAATGGTTCAGATGATGATGAATGGACATGGGAGTCCATGAGGGACACTATGAGCATCTACTACAGTGTTTCCAGGGTTAAGGTTCCTTCTATACCTGTAAAGGACATAATGGTCTCAGACCTTGTGAAGGCTGCTTATATATCCGGCGTAAGTGAATGTGCCTTAAAGATGAAAAGGAACAGGATAGATCAGGTACCAATCGTAAATGCCAACCAGATATTTGTGGGACTTTTGCGTGACCGCAATCTTATGGAAGCTATCTTGAACAGTGAATGAGAATTGATTTGTCTTCGGGTGATGAAGGTTACCCACTATCTTTTTTAAAGTCATTGTGATTACCATGGAGCGTCCTTTTATATTTATAAATTCAGCTATGTCTGCGGACGGTAAGATATCAACAAAGGAGAGAAGACAGGTCAGAATATCAGGAGATACTGATTTTAGCCGTGTGGACCATTTAAGGGCTGGGTCAGATGCCATAATGGTAGGTATCGGAACAGTTCTTGCAGATGATCCAAGCCTGACAGTAAAATCTAAAGAACTAAAGTGGAAACGGTTAGAAGCTGGCCTTGAAGAGAATCCTGTAAGGGTTATCATAGATAGTAAAGCACAGACACCATTGGATGCAGATATTTTCAGGAAAGGAGAAGGAAAGCGAATTATTATAGTTT
This sequence comes from Methanosarcinaceae archaeon, assembly GCA_003565715.1. Lineage (GTDB taxonomy): Archaea > Halobacteriota > Methanosarcinia > Methanosarcinales > Methanosarcinaceae > Methanolobus. The sequence goes on along the minus strand of PXAV01000015.1, from coordinate 7,756 downwards.
CAGGGTCAGCCCCAAGTGAAAGGATATCCAGACTTGGGGCGTTTGCTGAGATAATCATTACAGGGAAAGAAAACGTGGACCTTGTGAAGGCCATGGAAATACTATTGAGAAATGGTATTAAAAGGGTTATGGTTGAAGGAGGGGCAACCCTTAACTGGGGCATGCTTTCCAGTGGACTTGTAGATGAGATATACACCTTTGTTGGTAATCTGATAATTGGTGGTAAGAATGCACCAACCTTTGTTGACGGAGATGGTTTTCAGGAGGGGACTCTTTTAAAACTTGACCTTATATGTGCTGATAAGATCGAGCAGGGAGTTCTTTTAAAGTGGAAAGTTCTTGCAAGATGATTAAGCAATTATATTGTGAGTTTTTTTGTTGGTTTTGCTCAAAATGCACACAAACTATATATCAACAGGTGTTCATAACATCTGAACGAACATAGTGATACCATGAACAAGATAATACTTTTAATAGTAGCTATCATCGCTACCTTCATAATCATTGCTGCATTTAATGAAAATAATATTACAGATGAAGAAAGTGCCATTGTTACCGTTACAGATATACAGCACATAAATGATGCACTCAAAAAAGGACCGGTTCTTATTGAGATCGGTACAGACAGATGCCCTGCATGCATTGCTCAGAAGCCCATCCTTAAAAATATAGCAAATGAATACGAGAACAAAGCAACAGTAATGTACCTAAATGCTGATCGCACAAGGGCTCTAGCGGCCAGCTTCAACGTATATTCCATCCCGGATATGTTTGTTATCGTGCATATAGAAAATGGAGACTACATTTATATGAGCCCTGCAGGTGAGCTGACAAAAAACAGGAACGAAGCAAGATACATAGGACTTACTGGTAAAAGAGCATTGGAGGATACCCTTAATGCGGCTATAGATTACAGGTCTTTACCGGTGGACAATAATGCTTGAGACGAGTTCACTTACTCCTTTTGCTTCTTTTTTTGCAGGTATTCTAAGCGTGTTGTCTCCCTGTATACTACCACTGCTACCGATAATCCTTGCTTATTCCACAGGAGATAGTAAAATTCGACCTCTTGCGATTGTTGTAGGTCTAAGCATATCCTTCACTCTTATGGGTGTTGCAGCATCGGCTTTTGGAGCTTTTTTTATACCCCACATCAACAACCTCATGATAATTGCAGAGATAACTATAGTCTTAATCGGGATTTCCATGCTTTTGGAAAAAGATATATTTTTTATTTTTACTCATTATACAGGCAAACTCCAGGGTCAAGGAAGAGCATACACAGAAAATAGAGGTCTAATAGGAGGACTTGTAATCGGTTCTTCCCTTGGAATTGTATGGATCCCCTGTGTCGGGCCAATTCTGGCCTCAATACTCACTATTGTAGCATTGCAAGGCAATGTGGTCTATGGTGGAGGATTATTGTTCATATATTCAGTGGGTTTTGCGATCCCAATGCTTCTTATTGCCTATTCTGCAAATATCTCAGGTGACAGGCTCCGTAGAGTAGCAGGAATTGACATTAAACTAAAAAAAGCAGCTGGTGCTATACTCGTTATCACCGGCTTATGGATGATCTACTCCAGCCACCTTGTTGTATACTTATAAAGACGAAGTACCTGATCTAAACATGTTTAAAAACAAAGGTGCAACAAAACAAGACATATACCTTATAAAGAGAAGAAAAAGTGATGTGTTCAGTCAATTATACATTCATCATCATTTGCTAATGCAACAAGTTCATTGATACAGGCGACAGCCATTGGTGTTCCGCCACGTGTGCCTACACATGTAATGGAGGGTACAGGTTCATTCCTGATAGCTTCCTTTGATTCTGCAGCATTGACAAACCCAACCGGAGTGCCAACTACAACTGCCGGTTTGATACCATGCTCTATCATTCTGCATACTGCATATGCAGCAGATGGCGCATTACCGATAGCTACAATAGAACCCTCAAGAATATCCCTGCATTGCAGGAAGCCTGCTGCAGTCCTTGTGATACCGTACTTTTTGGCAATTTCTGCATCTTCGTCCCTATCTAGTACACAGATCACCTCACAATTATGGCCCCTCTTTGTGACCCCTGATTTGACCATGTTTATATCAACAAGGATAGAAGCTCCTCTTTTTACAGCTTCAACTCCTGCTTTTATAGGATCATTAACAAAACGCATTATGTCTGCGACTGCCGGATCACCTGTTGAGGTCACACAGCGCTGTTTTACACGATCCTCAAGAGTCTCATCACCTACAAGTTTGCGGGCGATATTACGGCTTGTCATGTAAATTGCCTTAGCCTCATCGGTCTGTGATCCAAGGTCACTGCAGATATCAACCAGTTTCGGATCGATCTCAGTTGTCATCTCCACAAGTTCTTCGATACTTGCGTCCTTCCTTTTTGTTTCAGTAGTCATATTTTCTATGATACCCCCTGGGAGTTATTATCTTTTTGCCATGTGGAGACTCCCAGACATGGGAATCGTTGGTTGTGATAAGTATTGTAGTGCTCATGTCCACCCACTCATTGTATTCCATTACATTACCCAGAGTGGTAACTATAAAGTCCTGGTCCTCATCCCGCAGTGCATTCTTAACAAGACCAACAGGAACTGTATCTTCTTTGTGACGTCGGATGATCTGAACAGCCCGTGAGAAATTGGATTTACGTTGGCGGCTCTTTGGGTTGTACAGGGACATAACAAAATCGGCTGATGCTGCTGCATCAAGTCTTTTCTCAATGACCTCCCATGGTGTTAGAAGATCGCTCAGGCTAACTGTACAAAGATCATTGACAATTGGTGCTCCCAGTACACTTGCCGCTGCTGTGATTGCGGTAACCCCCGGCAGTACCTCTACTTCCACATCAAGATCAGCATGTTCTGCTACTTCAAGGACCAGCCCCGCCATACCATAAACATTTGCATCCCCTCCGCTTATCATAGAGACTATATTGTTCTGTGCAAGCTCGACTGCCCTGCGTGAACGGTCAACTTCCTTTCCCATTGCACTACGCACTATTTCCTGTTTATCCAGCAGCCTTGCCATCTGGTCAAGATATGTACCGTTTCCAACAATATAATCCGAGTTCATGATGACATCCCTTGCCTTTACTGTGAGATGATCGACTGAACCCGGCCCTATACCAATGATGTAAAGCTTTCCTTTTGCTTCACTCTGCGATTGCGATTGTGACCCTACCATATACTTTCTTCCTTAATATCAATTCCTTTTTTTCCGACAGCGCCATTGCAGCTGGTTCTGCCACGCCTGTAAGACCAAAGCGTTTGGCCTGTGAGACCGAAGGCGTATCATAGTTGTTCAATTCTTCGTGATCTATAAACCTTATACGTATTCCGAGAATTTCTGCAGCCTCATGAAGACCAGCCTCGTTCTCTTTAAGTTTTGCAGATGCCAATATCTCCACTTCATCAATGCTCCTGCCAGCCTCAGCAAGAGCCCAGTGTATCGCATCGAGGGCTTCCTGACTGTGTATACCCTTTCGGGCTCCTATACCTATTATCATTGCTTTTCAGCCTTTTCCCTTTTCAGGACAGAAACGTCGTCCCCTACAATAACTATTTTAGGACCCTTTATTTCAAGTACCTCAACATCACCATCAAGCAGAGCACAGTTCACCTTTACAGTGGACGGCTTATTTACAATATCACAGTCAAGTTTTTTTGCAATACCTTCCACAGAATTTCGGTTGTGGACCTCTGTTGCAGTAGTGACGACAGGGATTGGACCTATCTCAGCTATCTTCCTTACCACTTCATTGCCACCGTGGTGACCTCCAAGTAGAGGAATTGCGAAGTTCATTTTTGAATCCACTACCACCACTGCAGGATCCTTCCACTTATCCACTATAAGAGGAGCTATTTCACGAACCACGATACCGATTGCAAATACCGCCACAATTGCACTATAATCCTCAAAAGCTCTCTTGAATACACTTTTATCGTACATAAGGACATCAGCGCTCAGATGTTCTGCCAGTCGCTCAGCAACCTCCAGATTCCTGTCAAAGGTTATGACAGCGGTTCTTGTGCCACTCCGTATAGGTAAGACCTCCCGAAATTTCCATATTCTACCGGTTCAACGACACCACCAATAAGGATCATTGCTGAACGTTTGATACCTGCTTCACGGACCTTGCCGGCAATATCTACAACCGTGCCCTTGATAATTCTCTGGTCCGGCCATGATGCATGGAAGACGACTGCCACCGGCGTATCTGGTGCATATTCCACCTTTTCCATGATCTCCTCTATTTTCTGGGTTCCCAGGAATACAGCCATTGTGGCATTATGCCTGGAAAGTTCTTTTATCTGATCCTTCTCAAGGGTCTTTCCCGCCGGACGTGTGATTATAAGCGTTTCAGAAACATCATTCAGTGTAAGCTGAGTATGCAAGGCAGCAGCTGTTGCAAATACAGATGATACGCCAGGTATGATCTCAACTTCCACATCAAATATCTTAAGCTCCTCTATCTGTTCAACTATGGAACCATAGAGCGAAGGATCACCGCTATGTAATCTCACAACCTTTTTGCCTTTATTGAGATTGTCCACTATGAGTTTATTGGTCTCATCAAGTGTTAGACCATAACTGTCTATTTTCTCTCCTTTTGAATAGTTCAGAACTTCCGGATTCACAAGGGAACCTGCATATATGACAAGGTCAGCAGCTTCAAGAAGCTCTTTTCCCATCACAGTGATGTACTTTGCATTTCCCGGGCCTGAGCCTACAAAATATACCTTCTTATCTGCCATCTGGATCCTCCTGTGATCATTCCTTTTCCGCGAATATTATGCTGAAATAGTTACCTTTCTCAGGGATTTTATCCCGTTCTGTTATAATGAGCTCCTGTGGGCTGAAAAGACGTTCACAGAAAGTAAATTTACTATAACCTTCCCTTTCATAGGAATCAATTATCTCAGAGGGTCTGCTTGCTTTTAATCTAATCCTGTATTTTTTCTCAGATCCATCGCTTACCTCAAAAGAGGAATCCACCTCAGAATCGGCCTGTGCAGCAAATGAAGTTATCGAGCTTATGCCAGGAATGGTTGCAGTTTCAACTTCCGGATAGAATTTGTTCATTACACGTTTAAGATGAGTGAAAGTTGAAAAGAAATTGGGGTCTCCGATAAGACCAAAAACAACAAGATTATCCTTTGACTCCTCTGCAAGCATGTCAGCATTCTTTTTCCAGATCGCGTTTAGCACATCATAGTCTGTAAGCATAGGAAAATCCAGTATATCAGCCTGTGCATAGGGAGCTACAAGATCTGCTGCAAGGCGTCCAGGAACATATACCTTATGTGCTTTTTTCAGGGTTTCAACAGCTTTCAATGTGAGAAGTTCCGGATCTCCCGGGCCAAGTCCTACTCCAATAAGCATTTTATATCACCATCAATTATCAAAGATCATATAGATTATTTGTTACCTGTTCTCCCGACAATAATATATATCGGATTCTCAGGCTTGAACATGGTTTCACCAGTGATAGATGCACCTCGTGAAACTATTACATGTAATACCTCATCGAATAATTCAAGTTCTTTCATCTTGTTTATTACATTTACGACTGTTTCGATCCTGACAGCATTCACTACAATGTTCCTGGCCCTTTTATCTGCCAGTACTTCAAGTATGCGCGATATATTCTTAGTCCCGCCAATAAACGCACAATCTATAGAGCCAGTGTCTTGTTGTGCAAGGATGCTTGAAGATTCACCCGATATAACATCTGACTTATCTATATTAAAAGACTTAAAATTCTTTTTTGTTACATCGATCGCCTCTTCCCTTGCGTCCATGGCGCATATTTCAATATCATGTACCATCTTAGAAGCCTCTATTGAAACTGCACCTGTACCGCATCCTATATCGAAGAATCTGCAACCATCAAATAAACCAATTTTGGATAGAGACACAGCAATGATTTCCGGTTTTGTAGGTCCGCCGCTTACATACAAAAGTTCTGTCATATTCCACCTAAATAAGAAAGAATTGAGTTATTATAACAAGACTGGAGTTAAGTAGATATAATTTGCCCTTCATAAAACTGTTGCATTAGTGAGAAACAGTACAAAATTAGTATAATTGTAGGCTGGTTCCAATGGAAAATAATAAGAAAGCAAAAAAGTTACTGGTACTAGGCACTGCATCAGATGTAGGTAAGAGTATAATGGTTACAGGACTATGCCGGATCCTTTCCAGAAAATATAAAGTTGCACCATTTAAGGCCCAGAACATGAGCCTGAACTCATGGATAACAAAGGATGGAAAAGAAATAGGTATTGCCCAGGCAATACAAGCTAAAGCTGCAGGTATTGAACCAACTGCAGACATGAACCCTGTACTTCTTAAGCCAAAGGGAGACAGAACATCACAGGTAATAGTACTTGGTGAACCCTATGCCGATAAATCTGCAGGCAGCTATTATGATTCAATAGAAGAGATGCATGGCATCCTGAAAGGGGCTCTTAGGCGCCTGGAATCTGAATATGATCTTATTGTTATGGAAGGAGCAGGAGGAGCTGCAGAAATAAACCTCTATGACCGCGATATTGTCAATGTGGGCACCGCACGTATAACACAAGCGCCAATAGTACTCGTGGGAGATATCGAATCAGGAGGAGTTTTTGCAAGTCTTTATGGAACAAAGGCACTACTACCCGGAGATATCAGCAGGAACCTAAAAGGTTTTATCATAAACAAGTTCAGAGGAGATCCCACAATACTTGAACCCGGTCTTAAGCAACTTGAGGACCTGACAGGAGTACCCGTTCTGGGAGTTCTGCCATACTATAAACTAAGGATACCATCTGAAGACTCCATGGCAATAAGGAAAAAAGGATTAATTAAGCAAAGTGAATGTACCAACGATGTAGATATTGCTGTCATCCGTCTGCCAAGGATATCAAATTTCACTGATTTTGAGCCACTTGAAAGGATAGCAAATGTGAGATATGTCGATCTTGACGATGAGCTTGGAACACCTGATTGTGTGATCGTTCCGGGAACCAAGAACACAGTCAGTGATCTGCTGGACCTTAAGAAAAGTGGCATGGATGAGAAGATACGGAAACTTATGGGCAAGGCCGTTATCTTCGGTATTTGCGGAGGTTATCAGATGCTTGGAAAGATCATTCATGATTCCGGAGTGGAGAACGGTACAGAAGCAGACTACGAAGGCCTCGGACTGCTGGATGTTGAAACATCTTTTGGGGAATACAAGAAAAAGACCGTACAGGTCAGAAAAGAGATAGTGGCAGATGGACCGATTTTCAGGAACATTAAAGGAAATGAGATATGGGGCTATGAGATACACATGGGTGAAACAAGGACACCAAGGACTGTGTTTGGAGATGACGGAAGCATCGATAAGAGTGGCACTGTGGTGGGCACATACCTGCACGGACTTTTTGAGAACGAGAACATACGGCATGCTCTCATGATATATCTGACCGAGAAGAAAGGTATAGAATATCACCCTGAAACAGTTAGCACAGAAGAAGAAGCATATGATGAGCTTGCAAATATAATTGAAAGTTGTCTTGACATGAAAAAGATATATGATATCATAGAAGGCCAATAAAAACATTCTTTTTAAAAAGGTCTATAGTATACACATAGTTATTATAACTATAACCATTTATAAATATTTTAAATTGTTATCACTATTGTTGATTACACATATATATATATATATATATATATATATGTGTGTGTGTGTGTGTGTGTGTGT
>PXAV01000008.1 GCA_003565715.1 Methanosarcinaceae archaeon | reverse complement strand
TGATCCCTTTTCACTCTTCTTAAGAGTATCATACTTCTCAATGAGTACTATCTTCCCTGATCTGCTGGATATGTATTCTGTAGTCCTGCCTGTAAGGTGTCCTCTGATAAGTCCTGAAGTGGTTGCACCCATGACTATACAATCCACATCTTCCTTGTCAGCGACCTGTACGATTGTTTTTTTCACGTCCCCCTGGATTACAAGTGCTTTGGTATCAATACCCATTTCCACAAGGAGGCCTCTATATTCCTCTATCATTTTCTTTGCATTTTCTTCAAACTTTGGTGCAAGTCCCTGTGCTTTGAAGATGTCTACAACATGTAATAATATCACTTCCTTCAGTCCTGCATTCTTCAGCTCGCCTACACAGGATAGAAGTTCCTCACTTTCAATAGTGAAATCTGTTGGTACAAGCATGGTTTGAATCATATTACCTACCTATAATCCTCTACTATCATTCTCAAACTTTGATGCTAATTCAACAGTGCACTTATTATGCTGAATAGTCATGTACTCTTATATATGCATCTGTTTTAGTAGTATTTTATAGTAAGTAGCTCCTGAATATAAAAGATTATGATTCATATCAATATAATTTGATACGATAATCAATATGTGATTTGTCCCCACTGGGACAACTATATTTTATCTTCGTTGGAGTAAGAAGACCACCGTATTTATACTCACATTAAATCAAAGATTTAATGGGAGTTCCATTTCTTCGAAATGGAAGAGGTGGATGAATTACGTCCATTTGTATTTGAAAGATGTCTGGAATCGTATACAAGGTCAAACATTAAACATATATGCTATTATAGCGTAAAATACTTTGATAATGTTAAGAGCCTATAAATATCGATTATATCCAAATAAATCGCAGATAGATTTCTTTGAGAAACAATTTGGTACGTGTAGGTTCATCTATAACTGAGGCCGTCTAATTAGAACTTCGGCATAAAGAGACCATCAAATTAGAATTTTGATTTAAAAACCTATCTCTTTTTTCAATAAGACCTGTTTCTACTAAAAAATAGCATCAGCTCCCTCCAAAGATATAAATAGTATAAATTTGGCCAGTCTCATGGAGGATATTTATACTGTGTATAAAGGAGTACTCTTTGAGGACTCCATTCGAAACGATATTGGTAAAGAGAATGTATCAGTTTGCCGATTTCTACATTTTCTAAACATTGACGACATCGCACAGCATGTTGAAAATAACCATTATTCCAATAAAGACTGGCATTTCAGATATCGTGTTTCTTCTACGATAAAACTCACCATTGTCAAATGTTTCAGAAATCTTTCATTCAACAAAACAATCTCTTCTCTATCAGATGAAGAAGCTCTGCTTCTTCATTTTGTTGATTACAATGGATATATTAAATTGCCATCAGGAGCAACACTTCATCATTTTATAAAATACAGATTAGGAAAGGAAGGACTTCAATAAATCATGGGAATAATAGCAGAGAGAATTATTAAACTCACTAAAGAAAAAGATATAAAAACAGATTCTACCCCTCTTGAAGCCTCAAGATATGACAAACACAGTTATTATAATCCTCACTATGGATGTAAAATGGATAAAGCTCACATCACATTGATAGGCGTTTTCCCATTGTACATGACTTACACAAATGGATTGGCTAATGATTCGCCTGAACTGGATAAGCATATTGCTTTCTTAAAGAATTACAATATTTGCCCTGATTCCTATGCCTTGGACTCAGGGTATGATTCATTCGAAAATCATGCTGATGTATGGTACTACTTGAAAGTTGCCCCAACTATTCCGCCAAAATGTAATGCAGTGCTTAACAGGGAGGGGACAATTGAAAGAATTAATCACTGGGTGAACAAGCTGTGGAAAAAAGGAGGTTCAATACACATGCCAATAGCAAAGAAACTCGAATTCCTATACGAAAATGGAAGAAAGCAACAGGTGGGGATGTACCTGCGAAACCAGACGCCGATGGATGAAAAGTTTGAGGAAAAGAAAAAGACGAGACAACCTATCGAAAGATCAAATGCCCACATCAAAGGTAGGGTTACCTTTGATGTGAGAAAAATACAAAAGGATAGTAGCGAGCTATATTCGATCCTAAGATTTGTGGCATACCAGTTAATGATACTGGCAAATTTACAAAACAAGATCGAGAAAATTGACTTGGCAAGATATTTTTAAGAAAAAATAATTATCAAATTAGAATGGAGGGAATTATGACCTAACTGGATGGGTTCTCTAAGGGGCATGTTTGCAAGCAAAATCTTTATACCAGATACAAATTTATACATGGATATCTATCAGGAAATATAAATAGCATACTAAGTTGATATAATGAAGGACATGTATTTAATGATGATATTGATACCTGCTGTCATTATCATGAATATAATAGCATTTTATGTTTTTATACCCGGGAAATACAGACAGAGAATAAATATTATTTCAGCAGTTAGTAAATGTAAAAATTCCTTCATTTTTGAAATATTCCCTTATCTATTGCTTGTTGCTCTTATATACATACTTGTTAAATTTCAATGGTCTCTTATAAGTATGTTCAATATTCAACAAAGTTATTTCCTTGCAGAATATATTCTTAATATAGAGGGTAACACAGTAAGGATGTTTCAGACATTTGTTAACCCTTTCTTGACTTATTTAAGTTCTTTCATATATCTGATAGGATTTCCATTCCTTTTAACATTCACTTTTTTAGCACTACTGGTCACACGAAAGGTCAAGGCACTGCAGGAGTATGCAATAGCTGTTGCACTTGTCTATATTTTTTCATTTCCTTTTTTTGTATTTGTGCCTGTTACAGTTACAGGTTATATCTTACCAGATGTCGTGCCTATACTCTACAATATCAATCCTTTGATATATGATGGTTTAAAGGCCCTTGATCCTTATCTGAACAGGTGTTTCCCAAGTCTTCATGTGGCACTATCTTTCTTGGCCATGCTTTTTATACTGCTTAAGACAGATCTTAAAGGATTCAAGCCAGTTGCTATTTTTCTTGCATTTTCAATCCAGTTTACAATATTCTATCTTGGAATACACTGGATGATAGATCTTGTAGGTGGGATATTACTTGCTTTGATAAGTTTCTACATGGCTATAAGGATACATGACAGGATTACAAATAAAGCCAACATTGCCTTATGTGGTGAAACAGTTGACAGGTAATTCTTATTTTGATATAATGAGTAAACAATTACCCATAATGTTCTTTATTGTTCCTTATGTTCTGTTGTAGAAAATCTCATTTTGCAGATGAATTACACTGGCAGACCAATTGATACATAAATGATAAAATAAAGCAGGTATTCAATGAGCAATGATAGGCCAGAATTGGATTCGGCACTCTATATCCTTTCTGCGTCCAAGCTGGCCAAGGATATTGGTACGGGAATGCTTGCATTCCTGCTACCTCTGTACATAGTAGGTATGGACAGTTCTCTTTTTGCTCAGACCCCTGTTGTTGTCAAGGCTGGTATAATAGCCACCGTATTTGGTCTTTCAAATGCTATATCTCAGCCTTTGTTTGGCAGGTTATGTGATTCTGCTAACAGGAGAAAACCATTTATTATTGTAGGTACGACCGGTTTTGTTCTGATATCCCTTATATACGCAAACACTGATAATTTCGATCATCTGGTATTTCTGCGCCTGTTACAGGGTATCACCGTGGGGGCTACGGTGCCGGCCATTGTTGCTATGGTCACACATATGTCAACATCAGGCACAAGAGGTACGGCAATTGGTGTATATTCCACACTCAGGGGTTTTGGCTTTGGTCTTGGATCGATCATTGGAGGTGTTATTGCCACTTATCATAGTTTTGTCATAGCCTTCTATATATGTGCTTTACTGGGGATCACAAGTCTTGTTCTGATATCCTTATTTGTGGCTGAGACACATGATAGTGTACAGCGGGATAAGAATACATCGTATACTGGCTACAGGCCTGAATTTGTAATACTTTCAATTGCAATGTTCATGATGATGGCAGGTATTATGATAATATTTGCATTTTTACCCGAATACGAGCAAAGGCTCAATACTGGAAAGATATACCTGAGTGTTGCTGTCTCAGCATATATACTTGTAAGGATTCTGTTTCAGACTCCAATGGGTATGCTCTCAGACAGGATAGGAAGAAAAAAAATGATAGTATTGGGACTCTTTCTTAATATTCCTGTAGTGATAGGTCTGGGGCATGTTGAGAGTGTTGGACAGCTTATATTTCTGCGTGCATTTCAGGGTATATCAATGGCTGCAGTTGAAATTTCAGTAATGGCCCTTGCAGTTGACCTTGCCGGTTATTCTGTAGGTTCCAGAGTAAGCCTGATTACAGCTTCCCAGGCAGCAGGTATGGCCTTTGGTCCGTTATTTGGTGGCTTGCTCGCAGGCTATGTATCTTTTGAACTGCCTTTCTATCTTTGCGCACTATTACTTGGTATCGCACTTATACTTGTTATCGAAGGCATAAAAGAAAGTCCATATGATAAAGGTGGATAAAATCTGTATATTTAGATCATATCATAACTTCTAAGTGACCTTTCGATCTCTTTCCTGTCTGCAATGTCATAAAAGATGATAACAGTCCCTATTACTTCTTCATTACGGTTTGTAACAGGATACCCTATTATATCCACTGGTATACGATGTTTGTCTTTTGAAATGAGTACTGTATTCTCATCAAGGCCAAAGAAAGCACCTTCCTGTATGATTTTAGCAGTTGGGTTTTTTGCATGTCTGTTATCTTCACAGACAACGTTGAATATATCACTTATCTTCCGGTCAAGCACCTCGTCCTGAGTATATCCTGTAAGTGCCAATGCAAAAGGGTTAACATACTTAACTATTCCTTCATTGTCAGTTGATATTATGGCATCAACAAAATTATCAAGTAGTGAGCTGATCCATTTATTATGATCAAAGAGTATCTCTCTCTCTTTCTGTTTCTTGTACAGTGCTATTTCTATGTTCGTTCGCAGTTCCCTCTCGTCAAAAGGTTTTAGTATATGCCCGAAAGGCTCTGTTAGTTTTGCTCTTTGAAGGGTCTTTTCATCAGAATATGCGGTGAGGTAGATAACGGGTATTCCACAATTCTCAGTTATCTCCCTGGCAGCCTCTATTCCGTCCACGCTTCCCTTAAGGACAATGTCCATTAGTATAAGGTCTGGATTGCATTCTTCAGCAAATCTTATTGCATCTTCTCCACTGGCAGCCATACAAGGCACAGAATAACCAAAGTTTTCCAGACAATCCTTTATGTCCAGAGCCACAATTTGTTCATCCTCCACTATCATTATACTTTCACTGACCATCAGCAGTCCCTTCTCATATAGGATACCTCTTCGAATGCTATCCTGAACTCTGTACCAT
>PXAV01000092.1 GCA_003565715.1 Methanosarcinaceae archaeon | reverse complement strand
GCTCATAATTTGACCTGTAGCATACAGTCAACTTTATGCCATCCTTATCTGAACCCATGAAAATACTAACATCAACATCCACAATGTTCCAGATCTTCTCTTTGAGCGCTTCCACCCTGGCAGGGAAATCAGCAGATAGCTCATCCATATCAAAGTAAATGCTAAATTCACTCCTGAATCTGTCTTTACCATAGTTTTTGATAGGTCTTTCAAGAAATATTTTGTTTGGTACCTTAAAAAAATCCTCATAGGTATCAGGCGTCGGATCAACGACCACATAGAACATACCTATATGCTTTACAAGTCCTTCCTGGTCACCATCATCCCCTATCCTGATATAATCGCCTATCTTGAAAGGTTTCTTGGTGAGGAGTATAAACCAGATGAAATAGGAAAGTATTACATCCCTGATAGCAAAGGCAAAACCTGTGGCCATCAGACCAAGGAAGATAGCCATGTTCTGTGTGGTAATACCCAGTTGCCAGAAAATGAACATTGTAGCAATAATATATACAAAAGCAAGATACATCTTACTCATGAGGATACGTTCCTCTGTATGTCCTATATCCTCAAAGTAGTAAATCACACGGTCCACTGTGATTTTGGCAAAAATAGTTGCAAAGGCAAAAGACACAAGAATAGTTACCAGGGCACTGAGAGTACCTGTAATAAAATCAGGTACTGTTATTATTTGCCTATTGTCAGCCACAATTATGGAAAATGCAACAAATATCAGGAACATAAGGAAAAGGAATGCCCTGTTAAGCAGCTTGTGAACTAACTTTGATCTTAAATTGATAAGTGACACTGGTGAAGAATTTTTGTTCATATCTCTTTGTACCTCAACCCATGATGTAAAGAAATCCTTATCAATAAGTTTAAATGCATATCAGCTTATTGTTTTTAACGCATGTATGTGTGATCTGTTAATTAAATGAATATTTAGACAGAAACTGTTGCATAAATATAATTACTAACTTATATAAATATGATTATTCATAAAAATGTAAGTAAATGCCTGCATTTATCAGACCATTTTCTGATACTTCTCAATAATCTCCTCAAAAGAATCTGCTACATAGGACAAACTGTCCCTTCCAACCTGGTAAGTGCTCAATTTGAAGTATTTGGTAAGTCCTGACTTGATGCCATGTATATTGCGCTCTTTGAGCTCACGGTACAGGTAATATCTTCCCTTCTTTGCTTTCTGTGAGATATCATAAAGAACTGGAGCTTCAAAGAACATCAGATCATGGTCGTGAGGATTGTCGCCCATTTGATGCATGCCCATATCCTTTAGCTTTGAAGAGAACCAGCGTGCATCAGCCACCTCATTTTCCCACTTGCGTGTGCGTTTTACCACATGAGGGAACGAGGCTATCATGGTCATCAATGTTGCCCCTCTGGCAGTACAACCCAGAAGCTCTACCTCTTTAACTTTATGAGTAGGAGATTTTCTGAAGACAATATCTGCATATTCATCTCTGACCCCAAGAACACCAATTGGTCCTGATGATGCCATTGACTTGTGACCACTGCCAACAACAAAGTCAACACCCATCCTCTTTGCATGGATAGGCATCCTGCCTACTGAATATGCCCCATTGAGCATTAGAGGTACATCATAAACGTGACATATCTCAGATATCCTCTTAACATCTGCAAGATTGCCATAATTCCCATCAGGATAGGTAATCTGTGCAAGCGCAGGAGCCTTACCTGTGTCCCTTATAACCTCCTCGATGGCCGTGGCATAACCCTCTGCATCTGTCTTGTATTCTGGACTGCCACTATGTGGAACACTCTTCACATTAAGCCTTGCACGCTGCGCAGCGACATATGAAGAATAATGGGCAAGCTTATCAAGAACTATATGGTCACCTTCCTGTGCCATTGAATGCATTACCATGAACTTGGATTCCCTTGCCCCATGGGTTATCCTTACAGCATCGGTCTGCAAAAAAGAAGGCATTGCATTGTGTATGAACTCCTCGATAGGAGGTTTCTTTATATGGTCTAACGTGCCACCACAGAAATCACATACAGAATAACCGTCTCCCCACTCAAGCAATGCTCTGCGGGCATCTTCTGTGAGTTTGCCACCTGTCTGGAGGGGGTCAATGTTTATTGCATTTTTCGGACCACGTTCAAAGAATCCGAATTTGTTAATTATAGAGTCTTCAAGTTCCATAGTAATTACCCGGCTATTAGTTACAATAGTCAATGAACTTTTCAATGCTAATAAAATGGTTCACTGAAAATAAATTTGTACTCCTCAGATATCCGTCTATATGAGCATGATATAAAAACCACTTGCTACATGCACCACTAAAAAGACCAGAATAAATAGTAATAGAAGGCACCATAAGGCACACCTTCTTAAATTATTTCAGACATCTATAGCTGATCTGAAAACTGTTAGAAATTCATCGCACTGAGATGCTATAATGTCTGTAGTATCCTTCAGGACATCTATTGGGTCTGAACCATCTGTTTTAACAAACAATATCGGGTCACTTATAGAAACATGTTTCATGTCATATGTTGCTATCTGGACCCTTGAGTCATCGAGGAGTGCTGACTTGAGCACGTTAAGAAGAGTGTGGTTTTCCCCTATGATCTCAAGGTGCATCTCATCAGCTGTTTTGTCAATGATCTTCAATTCCATATTAAACTCACCTAAATCATACAATTATCTATTAGATCATCTGATAATAGCTTACTATTATCAGACCAAACCTGTTCCATAATCTGAAGACAGCTTTCTTTTTTCTATACGGCCACATTCAGGACACTTTAATTTGTTGTCCTCTGTCTGAAGAACTGACCTACATCTTGAACAATATGCTTTCATGACACCAAAGGGTCCACCATCAGTACTAAGACGCATGTTCTGTGTGTTGATCACCTTTGCCTTTACGATATCTAAAAGTGAAAACTCCTGTCCAAGGTTCTTGACATATGAATCCTTCACATTGGAAACGTGTATAGCCGCCGCACCGTTGGTCTGGAACTCCCTCTCACCCTTACCTTTGATAGCAGCTATCTCTACCAGAGCGACAGAGTCACGCATGTTGACTATACTTCCCACGACAATGTCACCTTCATTTATATTAGGAGGTGTATTTGTACGGGGAGAAACTGAAATTGTCCTTGATTTGCGGTCTATATTAACATATCCCGTACCAAGTGAGTGTATATCAGCCACATTGACATATGTCCCATTGCCTGCCCTGAACTCCTCGGTAGTCCCTATCATATCTCCGGGCATTGTAAAGATACTTTCTTCTATTACTGCATCCTCCTCCCCTTCTTCAACATGATTCTCTTTGTTTTGTACTTTTTCAGGCTCTGAATCCTTTTTTCGTTTCCCTGCATCAGTACTACGAGCCTTTTTGTTTTCACTTGATCTGGTTGCTGTCTCCTTTTTCAAAGTGCTCTTTGGCCCTTTAGCAGACAGTTCTTCTTTATCTGCAGAATCCTCTGCAGAATCAGGTGACTTTATCTTCCTGCGTGAAGTCTTTCGAATATTTCTTATTCTAATGGGAATCCCTCTTATGGTCTGAAATCAAATAAAAGTGTACAAAAACCATGATATCATTATATTTTAAATAATGTGTGACAATAAATACTATTACCGCACAATACGATAGATCTCTATTTTTATCATCTCTATTTCTTTTTTATGAAATTTAAATGTTCGTTTCATAGGAAATGATGTGGTGTACCAGTCTGTTATGCTGGAAGTCCCTATGAACCTCTTTACAAAATCATGGCTCCCACAATTATGAATAGAATATATCACGTCACTGGTTCTCAACGCACTTAAAAGAAACGGTCGGTCGTTTCCTTTGAGCTGCGCACCAAATGGGGGGTTCATCACAACAGTATCTGCATGCTCCTTAATATCTGAGACGTTATTATGTACGAATTCTACATCTACACCAAGATCTGCAGCATTCTTTCTGGCAGTTTCCAGGGCCTTTATATCTATATCAAAACCTATGACCCGCTCAGCCCCAAGTAGCTTTGCTCCTATGGAAAGGACTCCTGTCCCACACCCCAGATCAAGTACAGTTCCTTTGATATCACCTTTCATATAAGCAAAATGGAGCAGTTCAGCAGCTATAGTTGCCGGTGTTGCATACTGCTCAAGTGAGATATCAGGAGAGTTGAAAGTGCCAACCTTTTCCAGAAGTATCTCAAGTTTGCGCTGTTTCAAGCCGGACCACCTTTTATCTCATCAAAGACCAGATCTTCCCATTGCTTCCTTCCAAGCACTATCTCAAACTCCATAGGTGTAAGCATTGGTGCATTAAAACTTCCAAGCTCATCTATAGCAAGTCGTGGACATGCAGTATTGATAAAAGCGTCAACCTTGAACTGTAGAAGCTGTTCTGGTGTCACTAGGTCCATCTTCAGTATGTGAGCTTCTTTTCCTTTCTCATTTGCCATCCTTTTCATATCCATGGCCAGTTCAAGCCGCTTCTGCCCGGGTTTTGTTGATACTACAATACCAAAGGAGCTAGCATCCAGGGACTTTGCTATAACAGCACTCCTTTGCCTTAGCACCATGGAGCTATCCACCTTACGCAGCTCATTTACAAAGGGATCTGCAATAAGTACACTTTTTCTTGTTGCTATTGAGACACCAAGAGGATGGAACTGTCCGCTTCCAATGTAGAGATACTCATCACAATCTGTGTTCTTAGCTGCTGAGAAATTACATCCAAGGACCTGCCCCGGATAAGCAATCTTACTGTCCCCGATACCTATAATGCACTCTTTACCATGTTCCTGCAGCACAGATGCTGCATCCTCAAGCATGTGGATATGCTGTACCGTACTTATAAGACCAATTCTTTGGCCGCTGAGTTCAGATACAGCCAACCTGACAATGTCCCGTACATCAACATCAGACCTGGTCTCTATAAAATATATATTATGTGAAAGATCATTCTCACCCATGTGTGCATGTCCAAAGTGAAACATTATATCCACGTCATCAACCAACGCATTATCGATATCACATGCTCCAAAACAGGGATTTCCCGATATATGAACCGTGGCACCGGTCTCCTTCTCAAGTCTTGAGCCTATCGACAGGGACCTTCTCTTGAACCCTTCAGGAAACTGCAGCCCTATATTCTTTGCAGCTGCGTCCTTTATGACCGAGATTATATATCCCAGCTGAAAATCAAACGACTCGCCTTCACTCATAGATACCCTCTATAGAAACACCTTTTTCGGTCACATCAATACGTACCAGGGTTTTCACATCAATACCCATATCCTTCAGTCTTGAAACCCCATTACCACGCTCAATCACAACTATAATATCAGTGACAACAGCACCAGCTTCCTCAAGAGCTTTTTTCAGATCAATAAGTGTGCCTCCGGTACTTATCACATCATCTAAAATAAGTATCCTGTCGCCTTTAAACACGTTGTTCACGTAGAGTTCCCCTTTTGAGTAACCGGTCTTCTGGGAAAGTTCAATCTCTCCTTCAAGACCATATGGACGTTTTCTGATAATTGTAAAAGGAATGCCCGTTCTCATGGAAATGGCTGTTGCAAGTGGTATACCCATGGCCTCTATGGTAAATATCTTGTCAAAAGATCCTGTGCTCATTGCCAGTATAGCGTCGGTTATCTCATCAAGCAGTGAAGGTTCAAGTTGCGGAATACCATCTGATATTGGATGAATAAAATAACTGTAATCTCCCCTGCGTACTATTGGGGCTTTGAGAAGAGATTTTTTAAGTAGCTCTAACATAGTATCGACTTATTTACCTACCTGTATATAAAAACAGAGCGTTGAAAGGCATTTAACACCACTTCTGTTTAAAAGACCATTTTACATCATAATAGATATCAAATATCCAAAAATCTTTCCAAGATCCTTTCAGACAGACCTATACTAACATCTACAGATAACATAAGTGTGTCAGCTCTTGACACTGTACAGTCAATTTCAATGAACCTTTTATCTTCAACAGTATCACGTTCATCTACTATCATGTGATCCACAAAGTCAGAGTAATATGATGCAACCCCAAAAGATGAAACCTCCATACCCTTTGAGGCCATAAGCCGGGCAGCCGGGCCACTCACAGGTTCATTACCAATAATTGGACTTACTGAAATTACATTCTTGTCCCTTAGAATATCCCGCATACCGTTAAGCTCGATTATTGGCCCAACGCTTGTTACAGGATTACTTGGACCTATAAGAACATCGTCCTCATCTTCAAGTGCATTCAGGACAGAAGAAGATATGGAAGCTTTTTCAATGCCCTGCTGATATACACCAAGAATTTCAGGTTCACCTCGCTTTCCTACCCAGAAGTCCTGGAAATGGATCTCCCCTTCTATGGTGTTTACAATAGTGGCTACCGGGTCATCGGACATAGGTAGGACCTTTACTTTAATACCAAAAGAGTCGCAAAGCTTCATGGTGGCCTCAGTTAGTGTCATACCGCTACGCATCAGGTCTGAGCGCATTATATGTGTTGCACGGTCAACATCACCAAGCATCATCAACTCATTGTGACCTTGCTCCACAAGATTTTTGTGGGTACGATATGTGTCTCCTTTGATACCCCACCAGCGGGAACGATCAAGCCTGTCAGACAAAAGGTAGAGTACTGTATCAATATCGGGGGTTACAAGATTTCCAGACAACCAGATATCTTCTGCAGTGTTGACAACTACAGTGATCTCTTCATCAGGCATCACTTCACAAAGACCTTCCAGCAACTTGGGAGTTCCGGTTCCCCCTGAGAATATTATCATCTTCCTAACTCCTCGTTCATCAAAATATCATTATAAGATGACGCATATTTAAAGGATATGAAAGTCATCCGTGATCCTATTCATGGTTATATCGAGCTTGATGCGCTCACCTTATCTATCATAGATTCACCCCAGGTGCAGCGTCTGAGAAGGATACGCCAGCTTGGCTTATCAAACCTTGTATACCCTGGTGCAAACCACAGCCGCTTTGAGCACTCCCTGGGGGTCATGCACCTTGCAGGCATGCTCACAGAGAAAACAGATTCTGTTTCTGATGAGGAAAAAAAGGAACTTAAGGTTGCTGCCCTCCTTCATGATGTAGGACATGGTCCACTCTCCCATGTAACTGAAGGTCTTACAAAGCACTATACAAGACAAAGACATGAAGATGTGAGAAGCATACTCAGGAAAGGAGAACTTGGAGAAGTGCTCAATGATCATGGCCTCAATCCTGCAACTATTGAAGAGCACATACAGGGAAGATCAGGACTTGGAAAGATACTGAACAGCGAGATAGATGTGGATAGAATGGACTATCTTATCAGGGATTCCCATTATACAGGAGTTGCTTTTGGACTTGTTGACCATGTCAGACTCATAAACCAGATGCAGTTCTACGAGAACAAACTTGTTCTGACAGCTGGGGGTATCAAAGCAGCAGAATCCCTTCTTGTTTCCAGGTTCCTTATGCACCCATCTGTTTACTATCATCATGTATCAAGGATAGCCGAGACAATGTTTATCAGGGCAGTAGATGATCTTGTTCACAAGGGAGCACTTAACCCCTTTGAACTCAGAAAAATGGATGATTGCGGTATATTTCAGATGATACGCAATGATAACGGCTATGCAGGAGAACTTGCGCAAAGACTTGATGACAGGAAGCTCTACAAAAGGGCATTGTACGTAGGTTTTGATGAAGTTGGACAGGGAGTGATCAGATATCGCAGGAACATTAAAAGGATAGAAGCGGAGATAGCAGATGATGTAGGCATTGAACCTGAAAGTGTATTGATAGACATTCCTAGAATCCCTGAGATAGCTGAAATGAAGGCCTTGGTAAAGTTCAATGAACGTATGTTACGCCTGGACGAGGTATCAAATGTAGTTGCCACCCTTGAGCAGGCTCATTGTGATAACTGGAAAATGGGAGTATACACACCAAAAGAACACAGAGATAAAGTAGCTAAAGCTGCAAGGATATTCTTTGATGTCAAAAGAACAACGAAACAGTTCAGATTAACAGATATGGACGGATAATAAGGGATTATATATGTACAAGATTAAAAAAGAGGTTTCCCGAACAAGCCTGTTTCTTGAATGTAAAAATGTGGGCGAGGATTATTTGGTCTGTATGACCGGAGGAGAGGAACACGTAGGTGCTGTGGCGGTGGGACACTACGATCGTCATTCTGCAAGGGCATCCTCCTCAGTGATAACCACCCAGGGACACAGAGAAACTGAACTGGCTTTGCTTGGTGCAAGGGTCATTAGTAAGATAGGAGAGAGCACATCGGTATTTATAGTGGGCATACATCTTGAAAATATTGCTGTAGAAGAAATAGAGGAAATAATCTCTGTTTCAGAGCAAATGATAGATGAACTGTCGGTCATCATCAGGGAGGAAGGTCAATGGAAATAGTAATAGGTATCAGTGGAGCTTCAGGGTCTGTTTATGGCATAAGGCTACTGGAAATATTGTCAAATACAGAGATCATGACACACCTTATAATAACAAAGACTGCAAAACAGATAATTGGAATAGAGACTGACTACGATATCAACTATGTGCAAAACCTGGCAGATGTTGTCTATGATGAAAATGACTTCACTGCACCCATTGCAAGTGGATCCCATATATTTGATGGGATGATCATTGCACCCTGCAGCATGAAAACCCTGGGAGAGATCTCCGGAGGCATGTCAGATAACCTTATTGGCAGGGTTGCAGATGTCTGCCTGAAAGAGAGAAGAAAGCTTGTTCTTATGACGCGTGAGACACCTTTTAACCAGATTCACCTTGAGAATATGCTCAGACTTGAAAGAGCAGGAGGGATAATACTTCCTGCGTGTCCGGGTTTTTATTCCAGACCCAAGACAATAGACGATATGGTAGATTCAATGGCCGGTAGAGCCCTTGATCTTACAGGTATCAAGAACAATGTATATGAGCGCTGGAAATGATATATTCTACATATAGAAGGTTTAACTATGGACCCCAGTGGGATGAAGCTCTGCATTAATACTGTATTCACCCTGTGGCTTCGTGAGATGCTGCGCTACAAACGCTCACGCTCAAGAATAATAGGATCTTTGGCTACACCTCTTTTTTTCCTTATTATCATGGGTTCTGCATTTGGAGGGTCCATGGTCCTGAGTGAAGGCAGGTACATTGATTACATGACCCCGGGAATAATAGGGATGTCGATATTATTTGCATCACTTATGGGTGGTATCTCCATTATATGGGACAGAGAGTTCGGTTTTCTCAAAGAGATAATGGTTGCCCCTGTAAGCCGCTTCTACACAGCCCTTGGAAAAGCTGCGGGAGGGGTTACAACAGCAATGATACAGGGTACTTCTTTGATGATCATAAGTGGTTTGATAGGAGTGGAATACGTGTCGTTCTGGAGGGAGCTCCTGTGTATCCCGGTTATGTTTATAATGGGTCTTGGATTTATAGGACTTGGTATTATCCTTGCATCAATGATCGAATCACATGAAGGGTTCCAGATGATGATGACCTTCATCACCTTACCTACTATAATGGCAAGTACAGCATTCTACCCGATGGAAAATCTTCCCGGCTGGCTTAACATAGCAGTACAGCTAAATCCTCTTACATACGGAGTTGAGTGCCTAAGATGGTTACTTCTTGGCACCTCACAGATACCTTTTTTGTTATCCTTTACCATCATCACAACTTTTGCATTGATCATGGTTACAGTAGGAAGCTGGGCCTTTGACAGGGCAGGCGACAAATAAGGGTCTGCTCATTGCCATCCATATGTATGCATATAATATGATTTCTGAGGATAGGTCCAATATACAGGCTCAATATTAACTTTGATTAACACATAACCTACATATTCTGGCATCCTCACGAAACCTTTTTATGTAATTAATGCTATTGCAGAGCTACCCTTCTGATTGGGATAGTAGGGTAGCTTGGTCCATCCTCGAGCGTTTGGGACGCTTGGACTGCGGTTCAAATCCGCGCTATCCCACCAGAACTTTTTTGTTCGCAATAAAATAACAATAAAATACCCATTAAAGTATTCGATGTATAAGCTGCTTAGACACATAATAAAGCTTACATGGATTAATTTTATAAGATATCCGCAGGGAATAAAACCCATGGCAAACGTAAAACTGAAACTTTTTGCAAACATCAGGGAAATTGCACAAACATCTTCTCTGTCTTTGGAGGGGAATACTGTAAAGGATATTTTGCTTTCTCTTGTAGGGCAACATCCCCAACTTAAAGAACACATATTCGAAAAAGACGAAGAACTTAAAGTCTGCGGTCACATCAACATATTTCTCAACGGAAATAATACCAAACATATGGAAGGATTAGAAACGGTGCTTAATGATGACGATGAGCTAGGTATATTTCCTCCTGTGTCCGGAGGATGATCATTTGGAAGTGGTTTGGTGATATTCAGAGAACGCATGGATGCAGGTACAGCAAATGAGATTTTCCTCTCTGCAATAAAAGGTATGAGAAGATCAGAGTTAGTTTCTGTAATTGATGCTACCGGAAGAGTACTTGCAAAAACCATGGTTGCACCCCGCAGTGTCCCACACTATCGTCGATCAGCAATGGACGGTTTTGCAGCAAGGTCTGTAGATCTTATAGGCGCCTCAACAACAAACCCGGTGATATTGCAGGTTTCTGATATGATAACAGAAGGAACATGTGTTCCACTGAGCACTGGGGACCAGGTTCCAGATGAGGCTGATGCTGTACTGATGATAGAGGATACCACACCCATTGGTGGCATGATAGAGGTACGAGCACAAGTTCATCCGGGTAAGAACGTGGGAGAAATCGGTGAAGATGTAAGGAAAGCAGAGATAATATTCTACAAGGATCATCTCCTCAGGCCATGTGATATTGCTGTGATAGCATCTCTTGGAGTCGATGAGGTTAAAGTATATTCCAGACCATTGGTTGCAATAATCCCAACTGGAAATGATCTACTGCCACTGGAAGAGAAAGAAGTACCTCCACCTGGTAAGACACTTGACATAAACAGCCTTATGATAGGGAAGTATGTACAGAAATGGGGAGGTATACCCCGATACTGTGCTATAGTTTCGGAAAACAAAGATATAATAGAGAAAACGGTGACAGATAACCTTGATGCAGACATGATAATATTATCAGGAGGCACCTCTGTAGGAGACAGGGATTGCGTTCCTGTGGTATTAGACAAGCTTGGAAAAAAGCTTGTACATGGTGTCGGGCTTAGTCCGGGAAAGCCAACTGCCCTTGGAACAATAGATGATATACCTGTACTCTGTATACCAGGATATCCGGCTGCAGGCCTTGTGGCTCTGTTCGAGTTCGGTAAAGGTGCAATCAGAAAGGCCGGTAGCATACCATACACACCTGATATCGTTGTAAAAGCAACCCTGAGTGGGAAGATAATGTCAAGAGAAGGTTATCTCAGTTATGCCAGAGTAATACTCAAAGACAAAATAGCTCACCCTCTTATGACAGCAGGTGCTGGTATATTAAGCTCGATTGCAAAATCGGATGGTTTTGTAATAATCCCTGAGAATGTAGAAGGATATGAAGAGGGAAGCGAAGTGAATGTTGTGCTTATTGAATAGATATCTTTTCACATATGATAGAATGGGCTTCTGCCACCGTAGTTGTGGCCAGCATCCTATACAGACAATTACCAGAGTTTTCACGGGAATACTAATGTGCTCATTATAAACTCATAATCGATATATTCAGAAAGGCCAACATTGATCCAACTGGATTTTTTGCTTTCTATGATAACATTTATCTACACATATGGGAAAAGATGCAGTCCAAACTAGAGGAGTGTGGATGATCATTTGAAGGAAATATACCATAAATGACATATAATAGTCATCTATAGAGAACTATCGTGTTTCCCCTCACGTCTATAAGTCTTGTGTTTGTAAGCTCTGCCAGTTTTCCTGCAGATTCTTTTATATCTTCATTACCAACACCTGAACCTAACATTTTGATCTTCACAAGATGGTTTGCCTTTACCTGTTTTTTTATCTCTTCGACAACATTATCAGTTATGCCATTCTTTCCTATATTGATGATAGGTTTTATCTTTGTGGCTTCGGCCCTTAGATCATACAATTTTTCTTTATCCATAACAATACCTATGATGATTGATAACTAATATATGAGAGGATATAAAAGTGTCCTTCAAAAAATACTTCAGCCCAAATTGACTACATTCTACAAGATAACTAAAATAGGGGAATCAAAAGCATTACAGAGCGTCATGTTCTCCTTAGAGATATCTGTTTCCCCTCAATGCTATATTCAAACCAGGGAGTTGGCTTGGATGTTAATCCTACCACCCGGATTGCGTAACTATCCCCTATCGCTTTTATCTCGATCATGCCATCAAATAGCTGTTTTAGTGTTGCTATCGTTTGAGCATCGTGCATTTCATCTTCCACAACATATAACCCAAAACCATTTGCAGCTTTTATGCGACCTGTAAAGACATGAAGGAATCTGAAAACGGTCTGCAGATTCGAGTACATTAGAATAGTGGACAGTGAGTTGATACATAGATATATTTTGTTCTTTTTATTCTTCACAAGCATCTGTTCAAAGAACTGACTTATCTTAACACCTATACCGGTCAGATCTACAGGACTTGATGCACATTTGATATTAGATGTGTCTGTAGCACCCATACCAAGTGTTTTAGTCACACAGTCAACGACACCAATGTCAGCATCCTTGACATTCAGTCCGTTATCCTCAAACCAGGTGAGTACGCGCTCCCCAGGCTCTCGAGTTGATACAACTATGGCAGATCCGGAAGAGTTTAGACTGTTCAAGATCATGGCGTCTATCAGCTCATCTTTTCGGCTCATAGGAGGACCTATAATCATCAGGTTGGTTCCTTCACGGATGTTGTCAATCAGTTCATCCAGTTCCTTGATGCCTAAAGAATAGCCAGACATGGTTCATTCTTCTTCCTTGGGATTGTATATAGGATTTGCCCTTTCGCGAGCAAAATATTGCAGCAAAGCAGTTTAAGCATCTATAGAAGTATTTCATTATATAAATACTAACATATTTAAATGTGCCTTTTAGTGTACATAATTAAATAAATAGTAGAACATAAATCATTTTTGGTTACATTAAGGCATGTTTTATAATATGTCCGGATTCTGGAAGGATTATCTTGCTTAGTGCAAGTTCAACAGCTGAAGGAGAACCCGGCAGGCAGAAGATAATCTTTCTCCTGATAAGACCGGCTGATGCCCGGGTCAGTATTACAGAACTTCCTATCTGTTCCATACTTTCATACCTGAAAAGTTCACCAAAACCAGGTATCTTTTTTTCAAAAAGAGGTTCAACTGTCTCGATTGTTACATCCTTTGAAGAAAGACCCGTACCTCCACTTGTTATAACTATGTCTGCATCAGAATCAAGTGCTTTGGCAATAGACCCTTTTATTGAAGCTGTATCATCCGGGATTAGTTCATACCCCAGAACACTGTGACCTTCAAGTATTACCAGGTCACTCATAGTTCTTCCAGAAATATCATCAGCTTCAGATGGAGAATCAACATTCCCATACTTGTCTGATCTGGAGGTGGAAATAGTTATTATATAAAAGGCGGATCTACCTTTTGAATCTTTTTTATGTTCCGTTGTCGTCAGGCTGCTCATACGAAGAGTTTATACCTTAATAGATATAAGAACCATGCGATACGATCATGAAAATACTTACTGTAGATGTTGGCACAGGTACTCAGGATCTTATGCTTTACGACACTGAGAAAGATATAGAGAACAGTCTTGTGATGATAATGCCATCACCAACTACAATTGTTGCAGATAGGATAAAAAAAGCAACTGAAAGAAGAAAGAACATATTGCTAAGAGGAGATGTCATGGGAGGGGGACCTTCTGTAAGAGCAATAAAAGACCATATTGATAGAGGATATTATGTATATGCCACTGAGAAAGCGGCACTTACAATAAATGACAATATTGAAAAGATAAGATCGATGGGTATCAAAATAGTTGAGGAGGATACTGACCCTCTAAATTATGGAGATCCAGTGGAGATATACCTGCAGGACATTGAAATGGAAGCAATAGAAAATGCTCTTGGGAGTTTTGGAGTAGATATGCCTGACAGGATAAGTTTTGCTGTGCAGGACCATGGAAATTCACCGGATATCAGCAATCGTATCTACAGGTTCAGCATATTCAAGCAGCTGATAGACAATGGAGGTGATCTCGCTCAGTTTGCATACAGGATAAATGACATACCCCCTGAATTTACCCGTATGACATCTGCTGCAAAAAACATTGCAAAAAAAAGAGCAATGAAAGAGATCATTGTCATGGATACGGGACCTGCTGCCATATTTGGTGCCCTCCTTGATACTAATGCAGTACAACCTGCCATTGTAGTTAATGTAGGGAATGGACATACACTCATAGCTCTTGTTGATGATAATCGGATGGTTGCACTTTTAGAGCATCACACCTCAGCTCTTGAGGGGATGGCAATTCAAAAGCATATAATCAACATGGCACATGGAACAACGAGCTTTGATGATATATTCAATGAAGGAGGACATGGCTGTCATATTAGATATACACCTGGTATTGAAGCTATAATGTCTGTAATGATAACAGGCCCCAGACGCAACCTATTAAGTGAACTTAGTGATAAGGAAAAAGATAGTGATTTATGGAAAAAGCTCTATTTTGCAGCACCTTTTGGCAATATGATGTTGTCTGGTTGTTATGGACTGTTGACACCATATATAAAAAAATGTGAAGATGAAACCTTGAAAAGGTGATAAAACTTATAAACCCCAAGGTAGTATCAAGACAGCCATCTACATTAATCCACATTGATCACAAGCAATATCAACAAATACAAATATATACATGTAAAAGTATGGCTTGGCGCTGCTTTAATAACTATGTTTATCATAGCATGACGTCAGATCGCAATAATCGATTCAAGGAGATTTTAATCCATGGTAAGAAAACCAGCAAGTATGTACAGGAATGTGACACAGCGCTCATTCACCAGAAAGAAATACATGGGTGGTGTGCCAGGAAGCCATATCATTCATTATGATATGGGTAACAAGAGCGCAGAATTCCAAGTAAAGGTCACACTCATAGCAAACGAAAGATGCCAGTTGCGGCACACAGCACTTGAAGCTGCACGTATCACTGCCAACCGAGCAATGATGACAGCTGCAGGCCGTACAGGATATCACATAAAGCTTCGGGTGTATCCACATGAAGTCCTAAGGGAAAACAAACAGGCAACAGGAGCAGGAGCAGATCGTGTTTCAAGTGGTATGCGAGGAGCTTATGGAAAGAATGTCGGAACTGCAGCAAGAGTATCTGCAGGTCAGAAGATATTCACCATATCCGTTAACAAGGAGCATTTTGCTATGGCAAAGGATGCACTTCGAAAAGCAGGGCAGAAACTGCCAACTCCTATCAGGATAGTAGTGGACCAGGGACAAGAACTTGTCCAATGAAATATAAAGATAGATAGTGAGGTATATAAATGGAAGATTACGAAGCGCTTCTGGATCGTGCAATAGCAAACCTACCAGACAAGGAGACTACGGATGCCCGTTTCGTAATCCCCGAGCCTAAGGTCATGGTGGAGGGCAAGACAACGATCCTTGATAACTTCAACAACATTGCAAACGTGCTTAATCGAGATACAGATCATCTTATGAAGTACCTTACCCGTGAAATGGGTACTGCAGGTAAGATAGATGGTATGCGGGCTATCTTTCAGGGAAGGTTCTCAAAGGATCAGTTCAAGTCAAACATCGGAGCATATGTTGAGGAGTTTGTCATGTGTTCTGAATGTGAAAGGCCCGATACCCAGCTGGTAAAAATGGACAGGATAATCGTTTTGAAATGTGCAGCATGCGGAGCACACAGACCTGTCAAGAAGAGACGTGCCAGTGCACCTGTCAAACAGGATGCCATCGAAGAAGGCAAGGAGTATGATGTCCGTATAGATGCTGTGGGTTCAAAGGGCGATGGTATTGCAAAAGTTGATAAGTTCACTATATTTGTCCCAGGTGCTGCAAAGGGAGAGACGCTCAAGATCAGGATAAAAAGAATAAGTGGAACCCTGGCTTTTTCCGAAAGGGTCTGATATCTGAATAGGTGTCATATACCTTCTTTTTTTACATACGATTTTTTATATGCAATGGATCACAAATAAATATCAATCTGTGAGTTACATTAAGAGATAATATAAACCTCCAAGCGTGGATTACACACCTATATATATATATATATATATATAGGTGTGTGTGTGGCCTTGTAAAAGGTGTCTAAATGTTATCAAGCAAGACAATTTATCAGGATTGTAATTTCAATGCATGCGGGGCTGGCCGAAGGAGTTATGTGCCTTAAGGTATTCAGAATTGATGGAGAATATCAGGTTCCTTGAAATATTCAAAATGATATTATCAGGCATGATAAGTGCTCCTTCCATGCGCAATAACCGATATATTGATCATAGACCATCAATACGGACCTGTTATTGGCAGGGAAACTGGTGTATTCTCCCTCCATATATCTTTGTTTAAGGAGAAGAGAAAATGATAGCCTCAAAAAGAGATTCTGACAAAAAAGGCATTGCACTTGTTTCAATACCCGGTCTTTCTATAAATATGGATAAAAGAGCTGATCGTGTACATTTAAAGGCACATGGACCTTTAAGCAAAGCCTGTACTCCTTTTTTAAAACAGATAAATGAAAGATTAAAACAAGAAAAACCTGCTTTTGTTGATGAGGAAAGAATAATAGCATCAACATGGCTTCCTCCCATACCAAGCAAAGCTTTCAATAGGTTGTTGTTGGCAGAAACACAGATAGCTCTTGGAAGGTATGTGCCGGAAACCGTCTCTTTTGAGATAACACGTAATTGTAAATGTGAATGTGATCACTGTGTTGTAAGCGGAGGAGAAGGGGACCTTGACATAGAAACAATAAAGAAGAACATCGATGATGTGATGGATATGGGTGCCGTTGTAATCGTATTCACTGAGGGCGATCCACTACTACGGGAAGACATATATGAGCTCATCGAGCATGTGGATAAGGAACGTGCAATTGTCAACATGTACACACCAGGAACAGAGATGACACCTGATAATGCACGACGACTAAAAGAAGCAGGACTTCACAATCTCCTGGTAAGCATTTATTCCACAGATCCTGCAAAGCATGATTCCGTACGCCATCTGGATGGTGCCTTTGAAATGGCCACTTCCGCCATGAGAATTGGAATTGATGCAGGTTTGATGGTTACAATGGCAACACACGTATCTTCAAAGAACATAAAAGAGCTGCCCGCTATGTATGAAATGGCAAAGGATATTGGAGTCCATGAATTCTCATTGTGGGAATCCGTTCCAAAGAAGATAGATGACCCTGTAATAACCGAAGATGAAAGGAAGAAAGTACTTGATATGTACCACCAAATCAACTCAAGAAATGACGGACCACGTCTTTTCGCTAACTCATATTTTGAGGGAGAGATGCTGGGATGTATGGCAGGCCAGAGATGGATGCATGTATGTGTTGACGGACAGGTGAAAGCATGCCCCTACATCCCATTCAGTTATGGAAACATACAGGAAAGTCCCATAAAGGATATATGGAGTAAGATCCGCAAAGATAAGCATTTCCGTGGGAAGCGTGGCACATGCCTGATGCATGAGAGGGAGTACCTCAGGCTTGTGAACAGTATACCCGAGGGTGCATCAAAACCATATAATATAGATAAAATTGATTTATGACCTTCTTTGTTGCTTTTTAACCTTTTACAGTAATATATACTTGCTGCAATAATAAACTTTACATATCACAAGGTGTTTCTACTAAGAGTTTTAAGTGCCTGGAAACAAAAAAAGCAAATCCTGGAACCTAGAAGATCAAGAGGCCATATATGAACATGAAGATAGACCCCTGGAGCGCATTGAACATAGAGGACTACTCCAAACTTTTTGATGAATTTGGAATATTACCGTTCGATGAAATGAGCCTGAAAATAAATGAGCCCCACCGGTATATGAAGCGCAAGATAATTTTTGGACATCGCAGTTATGACCTGATAAGCGATGCAATGAGGAACAAAAAACCATTCTCTGTCATGAGCGGTTTTATGCCATCCGGCAAGATACATCTTGGGCACAAAATGGTAATGGAAGAGATAATATGGCACCAGCAACAAGGTGCAGATGCATTTGTAGGGATAGCGGACCGTGAGGCACATTCTGTAAGAGGAATCCCATGGAAGAACTGCAATGAAATCGGTATGAATGAATACATAATAAGCCTAATTGCTCTTGGTTTCCAGCCACATGGGCATATATATTTCCAGTCAGCCTCTGAGCAGGTAAAGGACCTGGCTTTTGAGATGGGGGCCAAGGCCAATTTCTCAGAGCTCAGTGCTATCTACGGGTTCACAGGAGAGACCAGCATTTCCCACATGTTGAGCGCAGTCACTCAAAGTGCAGACATCCTTCACCCGCAGCTTGAAGAATACGGTGGACCGAAACCAACTGTCATTCCTGTAGGCGCTGACCAGGATCCTCACATACGCCTCACAAGAGGAATTGGGCATAAAATGAATATGTTCAAAATAGAAGGGCGCGAGGACAAGGAAGGGAACGTGTATTTCAGTATTCGTAATAAAGCAGCTCCAGAAGAAGCACTAAAAGAAATAAAAGAGCGAATACCTGCAAGGACAAGGCTATTTGAAGGTCATGTTGATGTTTTTGATACTGAGGATTTTGAAATGGTACTTGATACTACAAGGAAAGTAGAGCTTGAATATGGAGGCTATGCTTTTGTACCACCTGCAGCAACCTATCACCGTTTCATGTCAGGGTTGCAGGGAGGTAAAATGTCAAGCAGTATCCCTGATAGTTATATTTCGCTTACCGAAAACCCAAAAAGTG
Source organism: Methanosarcinaceae archaeon (assembly GCA_003565715.1). Classification (GTDB taxonomy): domain Archaea; phylum Halobacteriota; class Methanosarcinia; order Methanosarcinales; family Methanosarcinaceae; genus Methanolobus. The sequence goes on along the minus strand of PXAV01000092.1, from coordinate 2,539 downwards.
CTGCAAAGAAGGTCAAAAGAGCAAAGACCGGGGGCAGGATGACACTGGATGAGCAAAAAAAGCTTGGTGGTGAGCCTGATAAGTGTTCAGTCTATGAGATGTTCCTGTTCCATCTTGTTGAAGACGATCAGGAACTTGCACAGATATATACCGAATGCGTCCAGGGAAGCAGGATGTGCGGAAACTGTAAAGAACTTGCAGCCCATCGCACAGAGAAATTTTTAAAAGAACACCAGGAATTACGTACGGTTGCTAAGGACAGACTTGATGAGTATGGACTATTGATAAAGAAGGTATGAACATGAGTTCCAATTATAACCTTACATCCAATGAGAAACATGTATTGATGGCATTGGAAGAATTATGTGATGCAAATCCCGGTGAACTGGCTGAAAAGTCCGGAACGAAAACAGAAGCTGCAATGCAGGCTGCCTTTTTACTAGAGGAGAAAGGGTTTGTGAGAGTGGAAGAGGATGTTACAGAGGTATTCCAGCTCACAAAAGAAGGCATTAAATATGCAAAAGAAGGACTTCCTGAAAGGCAGGTGATCAATGCCATCTCAAAGCCTGTTACAATGGATGACATGAAGGAGATGTTCGACCCTGCTGTAGTGGGAATTGCGACCGGCTGGTTACGCCGAAAAGGCTGGGCCAGAATTGAGAAGGGGTTTGTGAGCCCCACAGGCTCAGCAAAGGTTTGTGATGATGAAAGAACACTTGACATTTTTGATGGACAGCAAAAGACATTTGAAGAGCTGGGAACAAGCAGGGAAGTAATAAAGGACCTTATCAAGCGTAAACTTGTGGAGAAAAGTGAAAGGAAGAAAAGGACTATCATAATAACACATAAAGGAAAAGATATTGTTGCCGATGGCATAGTAGTGGAAGACGAAATTGCACAGATAACATCTGAACTACTCAAAAGTGGGGAATGGAAGAACAAGAAGTTTCGACCTTATAACATCCATACAGCTCCAAGGCCAGTATACGGAGCAAAGATACACCCATATCAGCGCCTGATAGACCAGATGAAAAGGATATTCCTTGACATGGGTTTTACCGAGATTAAAGGGGAGGTTGTGCAAAGCTCTTTCTGGAACTTTGATTCACTGTTCCAGCCACAGGACCACCCTGCAAGAGAGATGCAGGATACATTTCACCTTTCCAGCAGATCTGATCTTCCACAAGAATATAAGGACAGCGTATGTGCAGTCCATGAGCATGGCGGCGACACGGGCTCTGGAGGATGGGGTGGTAAATGGAGCGAGGATATTGCCTGCAGGAATGTACTGAGAACGCATACAACTGCGTTGACCATCAAGTACCTTGCAGACAACCCCAATCCTCCTGTAAAAGCATTCTCCATTGACAGGGCATACCGCAGGGAAACGATAGATCCTACACACACACCTGAATTCGAGCAGCTTGAGGGTGTAGTGATGGACAAGGATATGTCTTTCTCAAACCTGCTGGGATGCCTGTCTGAGTTCTATCACAGAATGGGTTTTGAAGATGTACGTTTCAGGCCGGGATATTTCCCCTACACCGAACCAAGCGTGGAGCCAGAAGTGTACGTTGAAGGCCTGGGATGGGTAGAACTTGGAGGAGCGGGTGTTTTCAGGAAGGAAGTAACACACCCACTGGGAATCAAATACCCCGTGCTTGCATGGGGTCTTGGGGTCAGTCGTCTTGCAATGCTTAAACTGGGACTGAAAGACCTGCGCCAACTGTATCACTCAGACATTGACTGGCTTCGAAAAAGTGAAGTATGCCAGCTTTGAGCTGGCATTATTACATAAAGTGTCGATCAGATATTATTATCCTTATTTTCACACAATAGTTGTTACACTACAAAATCAGATACATCATTATTATGAGCATAATAACTTCTGAAATATGTGCAAAAAGTATAAATTCGTGCAACTGCAATACTGAAGTAACTTACTGAAATGAACATGACATCTTCAGAAGGTGGTACGATATGAACAAGATATATACAATAATGATAGCTTTGATGTTAGTGGCATCTATACCTTTTGCAGCAGCTGTCGTCTCTGAACCTCAAACATTTGAATGGGATGGACATGGTGCAGACTCCCTGAAATGTTCTGTGCCTGATGTTGATGATCCCCGATATGTACTTTATAATGAGACGGGTGGTTGGATGCACTGGGTCTTTAACACAAAAGGGACTTCAACAAATGCCAGCCTGATGCTGGATAGTAATGGCAATGGCACCTACGAGCCAGGAGAACCTATGAACGCAGCTGTCTGGCACTTCTACACCCCATATTTTGATATAACCGACGATTCTGGAGATCGCATACTAAACGCAAATGTCGAGCTTGAGGGTGGTTTTGCCGGTGCGCCTGGCAAGCTGATACTCTCTGACTATTGCCCCGGAACAAATGGTGGTAGTGAGGTTCAGGAAATCCCCGAATTCCCGGCAATTGCACTTCCAATAGCTGCAATTCTTGGCCTTGCGTTCTTCTTCCAGCGCAGAAAGGAGTGAATACACTCCTTTTAATTCTATTTTTCTG
>PXAV01000116.1 GCA_003565715.1 Methanosarcinaceae archaeon | reverse complement strand
CTTAAGAAGAAGGCATCAAAGCTAAAAGTAAGAAACCAGTCCAAAGTATTTAATCTTGAACTTATGAATGCTCTTGAACTGAAAGGCATGCTTGAACTTGGACACATAATAACAAAAGGTGCACTTGCAAGAGAAGAAAGCAGAGGCTCACATTACCGTACAGATCATCTTAAAAGAGATGATCAACACTGGCTCAAGCACACACTTGCCTATAAAGAAGAGGAACCCCGGCTTGAATATCGGTCAGTGAATATAGGCAAGTTCCTGCCTGAAAGGAGGGAATACTGATGGTAAAGATAACTATTGGAAGGCATGAAGGGGACAGGAGATGGTATGATACATTTGAAGTGGAAGAAAAGCCTGGTATGACCTTGCTGGAGGCATTGTTTTATATCCAGGAAAGGCTGGATGGGGGGCTTTGTTTCAGGTATTCGTGCAGGGGTGCAGTGTGCGGGAGCTGTGCCATGTTAATAAACCGAAGACCAGGACTTGCATGCAGGACCCAGTTATCCGATGTCAAAGGTGAGGTGATCAATGAGGCCCACAGGGACCAGATACTTCTGAAAAAAGCTCCCCTTGATGCCAACAAGGAAGAGGTCATTGTGGAACCGCTACCGAATCTGAAGGTCATCAAAGATCTGGTAGTTGATATGGAACATTTTTACATGCTTCTTGATGCTGTCAAACCGTGGATAAACATACCCGATGATAGGTCCCATGAAGAGAATATCATTGACCCTCATCTGCAGATGCAGATAGAGAGATACACAAATTGCATACTCTGCGCCACATGTCACGGAAGCTGCCCGGCAGCAGCAAGGAACAGTAACTATATGGGTCCTGCTGCGCTGGCAAAGGCATGGCGCTTTTATCTTGACCCGCGCAGTAATAAAGAGGACCTTGCAGAGCTTCTGACCACCATAGATTCAAAAGAAGGTATATGGGGATGCGATGTTGTTTACAACTGCGTGAACGTGTGTCCCAGAAAGGTACCCCCTACAACGGCCATTCTTAAATTCCGTGACGTTTTAAAAAAGGAATGAAGTATGGACCTCATGATATCTTACGCAGGAATGACCCGACAATAAGCAGGACACATCCAAAGGAAACGAAAAGAACTATCCCTATGAACTCATAAGGGTTTTTCATTGCATAATCCCTTACTTTTCCTACATATGTCCCTTTTATGTCTTCATCATATTCATCGTGCTTGTCTAAATATTCCTCTAAGCGCATGTCAGAGGTGTTCATGGTCATGACCCATATGCCGGGAACACCATCCCTGTCAGAGACATAGGCCAACCTGCCACCATCCGGACTCCATGCAGGTGCTCTTTCTGATGAGCTGTCGCCAGTAAGTTTAACAAAAGCCTTTCCTTCAGGGTCCATCAGCCAGATGTTGTAATCCCCCCCAAGGTCTGAACTGTAAGCTATCATTCTTCCATCCGGACTGATGGCAGGATCAATATTGTTGTGGGTATCGTCTGTAAGCTTTAAGAGCCCAAGACCATTGGCACCAATAGAAAAGATATCCCCACCTGATGAATATATCAAGGTGTTCCCTTCCGGATGCCATGATGGTGAACTGTCATCAAAGTTAGAATCTGTTACACGTATCCTGTCATTTCCGTCTGTGTCCATGGTCCATATATCATAGTTCCCTGAGGCCCTTGATATGTATGCCAGCCTCTTACCATCAGTACTTATAGAAGGGGACCTTGAATCTGCAGTAAATGTCAGTTTTTTTTCATTGCTGCCATCTGTATCCATAACATGAACACTTATATAGCGGGCGGTCTGTGAGGTTCTGCTTGTCCTGGCAAAATATATATTGGTACCATCCTGACCGAACTCCGGATCACCTATCCATGCCAGACCACCATATAACTTCCTGTGTCCTGAACCATCACTGTCCATTATCCATATGTCCTGACCTGCAGTGTATACTATTTTAGTACCATCAGGGCTCCATGCAGGATGGTTAGCATTTTCAGTATTGTCAAGTCTTATGTCACTGGTTATGAAAACACTTGCCGATGAACATGTCACAAACAGAAGTGACAAAAGTACAAAAAGCAGAGGCAATACCAATTTTAGACGATTACAGGATTTAGTTGCGATACCATACATTAAAAATATATTATCAATTTATATATTTATTAATCTTTTGTTTGAGAATCTCGCTCAATGTCTTGCCATCAACCTTGCCCCTGAGCTCTGCCATAACTATTCCCATAAGCGGGCCCACAGCAGCAAGACCTTTCTCCTTTACAAAATCACTGCGCTGATTTATGATGGTTTCTACCATATCCTCAATCTCTGAAAGGTCAAGCTTTCCAAATCCAAGCCTTGAGGCGGCATCCTTTGCCCCTATATCCGGGCTCGATCCCATCTCACGCAGCAGATCACCAACTGCTTCCTTTACCACTCCACCCTCTGCAACAAGGTTGAATACATCGACAAGATGCCTGTCTGCAAGCTTATCAGTTGCAACACCATCACGTTTTAATTCCGCAAGGGTACCTGTGAGTGTCCTCGCCACAAGAGTGGCATTGATCCTATCGTTACCTTCAAAAGACCGCATGATCTCCTCAAAGAGTGGCAGGTATACAGAATATGCTATTTTCTCTGCCAGATCCCTGTGAAGCCCAAGATCTGACTCAAAGCGTTTTGCCCTTTCACTGATAAGTTCAGGCATCTCAATTGCAGCGAAATGCTCATCAGATATGATCACCGGGGGCACATCAGTCTCCGGGTACATCCTTGCAGCACCTGGTAAAGGCCTCAGGTATGAACTATTTCCATCCGGCAGTGACCTGCGGGTTTCTTCCGGTACACCTTGTATGGCCTCATTTGCGCGCATTATAACACTTTCCATGGCAGCCCTTGCACGCTGCTCAATATCAGCAACCATCACCACTGCATCATTATCTGATGCTTTTACTCTTCTGCGCAGATCAGCCACCTCATGTGCAGTTATACCATAATTTGGAAGTTCATCAGTATGGAATATGCCACCTACACCTGAAGTCTTGGCACGGTCAGAGAACTCGGTACCAAGTCGCCTGCCAGGCTGCAGTTCCCTACCTACATATCCACTGAACCCCAAAAGCAGAACAGCATAGGCCTTTCCCTTCTTAATGGCTTTTTTGATGACCTTTGACTGTGTTTGCTCAAACAGGTCCGATACATCAAAGATAGTATCGCAGACAGATGCACCCTTATTGATTAGTTCATCCCTTATGGCCAGAAGACTGACCTGGCGCTCAACCTCACGTTCAACCATGGTCTCTATCATATCCAGTGCCTGAACACCCTTTAGTTCCACACGTGCTCCCCTTGCAATGGATATGTTAACATCCTGGCGTATGGTACCAAGTCCACGCTTCACTTTTGCCGTGGAACGCAATAGCATTCCTATCTGTTGTGCAGTTTCCTTTGCATGTGGAGGGGACACTATATCAGGGTCCGTACCTATCTCTACAAGTGGTATTCCCAGACGATCGAGAGAATATACTACAGAATCTCCCCGATCCTCTATCTTCTGGCATGCCTCTTCTTCAAGACAGAGTACACCCACTCCAACCCTGCCATTTGATGTCTCTATGTAACCATCCTTACCAAGAAAGGCCGTTCTCTGGAAACCGGATGTATTAGACCCGTCAACAACTATCTTACGCATCACATGCACCTGGTCAACAGGCACCATGTTCAGCATTTTTGTAATACTCAGAGCAATATCCAGGGCTTCCCTGTTCATCTTTGTTGGGGGTTCATCATCGTTCTCAACAAGGCAGGTGCTATCATAACCTTTATAGATATACCGCCTCATGAACCTGGATTGTTCCAGAGCTGCCCTGTCAGTCTCCCCCATCTCACTTGCAGTCGGGCGAAGATAACGGAAGAAATCGTAGTTTGACTCCTCGATATCCCTGATAATTGTAGGGCATCTGCAGAAAAGTTTCTCTTTAGAATTTAGTTGCTGGTGAATTTCAAGCCCGCATTTCAGACCAAGTCCTTTGTAATCGAATTTTTCACTCATAAAAGATCTCACCATATAATTGAAATAAACTAAGACATGGATCAATACATTATCATCAATTTACTCAACAAAGACCCTGAGCATGTATAAACCTATTGTTGATAAGAGATTGCTTTTGTATAAATGATATTAACGTAGGTTCAAAGAAACAGTAAGTTACTTTTGAATGTATGTGGTGTTGAAATAAGTGCTTTAATGTTCTGTATACACCATTTCGGAAAATTTATGTTTTAAAAGCTTAATCCGAAGGATTTATAAGTTATAATCATGTACAATCCATAGGCAAACGGAATTATTAATCGTTATAGAAGGGGTTTTAATTTTGTCATCCAATATAGAAAAATGCTATCAATGTGGCCAATGCACATCAGTCTGTCCTATGGGAGAACAGGAACAAACATATAAGATCCGCAAGTTCCTGGAAATGGAAAAACTGGGTCTTGAAAATGATGAAGACATGATGGTCCCCTTCATATTCTACTGCACCACATGTTATCGCTGTCAGGATAATTGTCCGCAGGATGTTGAGATCGTTGATGCTGTCCTCCAGATACGGGAAGATGCTGTGCATAAAGGAAAAATGCTTGAGTCACATAAAAGAGTTGCTCAGATGCTGATCGAGCACGGGCATGCAGTACCCAATAACTCAGCGGGTAAAGAAAAAAGAAAAAAACTTGGACTTAATGAAATGCCACCTACGGTACAGGGATCTGATAAAGGACTTAAGGAAGTCAGGACATTGCTTGAACTTACAGGTTTTAATAAGCTTGTAGCGGGTGAGCAGTGCAAAGATACTGTGAATGAAGCCGGGGTTTCAGTAAAGAACGCAGATTATGACAATTCTATTGCAGAGGAAAGCACATGAGTGAATTATCCCTCTTTCTTGGTTGTGTGGCCCCTAACAGATATCCAGGTATAGAAGCTGCAACCAAAAAAGCATTCTCAAAGCTTGATATAGAACTAGATGAGCTTGATGGTGCATCCTGTTGCCCTGCACCGGGTGTTTTCAAGTCATTTGACAAGGTAACATGGTTAACGCTTGCATCAAGGAACCTTGCCCTGTCTGAAGAACTGAACGATGATATACTGACCATATGCAATGGATGTTACAGTACACTAAAAGATGCAAATGACGAACTGAAAAGTAATTCAAATTTAAAGGAAACTGTCAATAAGAATCTAACTGAGACCGGTCACAACTTCAAGGGCTGCCACGATGTGCGACATATTATAGAATACCTGTCCCAGGAAGTAGGGGCAGAAAAGATAAGGGAGCAGGTATCAGATCCACTTGACATCAAAGTCGCTGTTCACTATGGATGTCATCTTATACAGCCACTAAAGGAATCAGGGTCTGAGCTTGTCAAGGACAGCGTCACTTTCTTTGATGAACTTGTAGAAGCAACAGGTGCCAGCAGTGTGGACTATAAAGATAAGATGCTCTGCTGTGGGGCCGGTGGTGGAGCAAGGACAGCCATACTTGATGCAACATTGAAAATGACAGATAAAAAGCTGCAGAATATGAAAGATGCAGATGTTGACTGTATCGTCAATGCATGTCCCTTCTGCCATTTACAGTTTGATTCCGGGCAAAAGGATGTTAACAGCAAGTACCATAAGCAATACGAAATTCCCGTATTGCACTACACTCAGCTTCTTGGGCTTGCTATGGGGTTTTCCCCAGAGGAACTTGGAGTTGACATGAATGTCACAGGCACTGACAGCCTTATTGAAAAAATAAAATAGAAAAACTTTAAGAACTGAGACATTACCACTCTATTTTGAAATTTTTGAATGGGGTTTTCCAACAGACCATCCAAAGATACAATAGGCCATTTAAAAGAGCAGGCGATGATATGGATCAGGAAGAAATTATAAAAGACACAAAAGACGCTGATGAGCCCAGAATAGGGGTTTTCATATGCGAGTGCGGAGTTAATATAGGCGGTGTTGTGAATTGTCAGGATGTGGCAGACTATGCAGGCACCCTCCCAAATGTTGTCAGCTCTGCTGTCAATAAATATGCCTGTAGTGATTCAGGTCAGTCAGAAATAAAGAAGGCCATTGAGGAAAATGACCTGAACCGTATTCTGGTAGCTGCATGTACTCCCAAGACACACGAGCCTATATTCAGAGCCTGTGTTGAGGAAGCAGGAATAAACCCCTATCTTTTTGAGTTTGTCAACATAAGGGAGCATTGCAGCTGGATCCACATGAAGGAGCAAGAAAAGGCAACAAAGAAAGCACAGGATCTTGTACGCATGGGTGTTTTCAGATCAGCACAGCTTGATCCATTGCAGTCCAATGAAGTACCGGTCACCGACAAGGCACTTGTTATTGGTGCAGGTGTTGCAGGTATGCAGACAGCCCTTGATATTGCAGATATGGGCTATAAGGTATATCTTGTAGAAAAGAACCCATCAATAGGCGGCAAGATGGCCCAGCTTGATAAGACCTTTCCAACAAACGACTGCAGTATCTGTATCCTTGGTCCAAAGATGGTAGAAGTTGCCAGAAACAAGAACATAGAGCTTATGACCTATTCTGAGATAGATGAAGTGGATGGGTATGTTGGTAACTTTAACGTAAAGGTCAGGCACAAGGCCAGACATGTAGATCTTGGCACATGTACCGGATGTGGGCTGTGCGTAGATAAGTGTCCTGTTGAAGTACCAAACGTTGAGTTCAATGAAGGTATTGGTACACGCAAGGCCATATATGTACCATTTCCCCAGGCTGTGCCACTAAGGGCAGTTGTTGATAGATCGGTCTGCATTGATTGTGGGGCATGTGTTAAGGCATGTAACAGCAAGTCTATAGATCTGGACCAGGAAGATTCCATCTCTGAGATAGAGGTAGGTGTTATTGTAGTAACTGCTGGTTTTGATGTTTATGACCCTGAACCCACCAATGATTATGGGTATGGGCTCTATGACAATGTGATAACTGGAATGGAACTTGAGCGTTTGATAAATGCCAGCGGTCCGACCATGGGTAAACTTGTAAGACCAAGTGATGTGAAGACACCAAAAAGGGTAGGGTTTATACAGTGTGTTGGAAGCAGAGATAAGAAAAGCAACAGGTATTGTTCGAGTTTCTGTTGTATGTATGCGCTCAAGGATGCACAGCTTATTAAAGAAAAATATCCGGACTCTGAAGTTTATATTATGTACATGGACCTTAGAACACCATTCAGGAACTACGAAGAGTTCTATGACAGGGCAAGGGACATGGGCATAAAGTTCATCAGGGGAAAGCCTGGAAGCGTGACAGAAAAAGACAATGGTGACATGGTAGTCCGTGTTGAGGATACCCTGACAACTGAGGTTATAGACCTTGATCTTGACCTGCTGGTGCTGAGTGTGGGTGCTGTATCAAGCGAAAGTAATGAACGCATAAGACAGATCCTTAAGGTAAGCAGGGCAGCGGATGGTTTCATGATGGAAGCCCATCCAAAGCTTAAACCTGTTGATACTACACTTGATGGTATATTCATCGGTGGAGTCTCACAGGGACCTAAGGACATACCTTATTCAGTATCCCAGGGAAGTGCATGTGCAGCCAGAGCAACACGCTATCTTTCCCAGGGAAAGGCAATAACCGAAGGTATAACCGTTGATGTGAACGATGATCTTTGTGTCAGATGCGGAATGTGTATAACAATGTGTCCTTTCCAGGCGCTTTCACTTGAAGATGATAAGGTGAACGTGATAAAAGCACTGTGCAAGGGATGTGGAACATGTTCTGTGGCCTGTCCAACCAGTGCACTTGAGCAAAGTCACTTCAAGAACGATCAGTTGCTTGCTCAGGTCAGGAATGTTTTTACTTTTGAGGAGTAATTATAATGGCAGATAGAAAAGAATGGGAACCGAAGATCGTTGCATTCTGCTGCAACTGGTGCAGCTATGGTGGTGCAGATACAGCCGGCATGGGACGGTTCCAGCAACCTGCATCCGTCAGAGTGGTCCGTGTAATGTGTTCAGGGCGTATTGATCCCCTGCACGTGTTCAATGCATTCCTTGAAGGTGCTGACGCTGTGCTGGTCACAGGATGCCACCTTGGGGACTGCCACTATGTTAATGGCAATTACAAGACAGAAGTAAGATACCAGTTCCTTGAGGAGCTTATGATCGAGATGGGGCTTGAACCCGAAAGGCTTCATCTTAGCTGGATAAGTGCAAGTGAAGGGGAGAAATTTGCAAGCTTTGTTAACAAAGTAACAACTGAGGTTAAAAAACTTGGCCCAAGCCCACTAAAGCCTGAGGGAGTGAACTGATCATGAATGTGAATGTAGGAGATAAATTATTGGGATATGCTACAGACCCGGGTATCCGTAACCGGGGTGCTTCCGGCGGGCTGGTAACAGCGGTGCTTGCTGCAGCACTTGAGAGAGAACTGGTGGAAGACGTGATCGTGTTAAAGCATATCAATGAGTACGAAGCAGTCCCGATAATCACCGATGATGTTGACGAGGTGCTTGCATCAACCGGCAGTATGCACACAGTCCCTGTGAACCTTGCCAAACATGCAACCGGGAAGAAAGTAGCCATGCCAGGAAAGCCTTGTGATGTCAGAGGCGTCATAGAACAGGCAAAACGTAATGAAATAGACATTGAGAACACATATATCATTGGTCTTAATTGCGGTGGGACCATGCACCCTGTGCTCACAAAGGAAATGCTCATCAATATGTATGAGCTAGATCCTGAAGACGTCGTGGGAGAGAAAATAGACAAAGGTAAGCTTTTCTTTAAAACACAGGATGGGGAAGAAAAGGGAATATCCATTGACGATCTTGAAGAAGCTGGGTATGGAAGACGTGAAAGCTGCCGCTACTGTGATGTAAAGATCCCTGTCAACGCAGACATTGCGTGTGGTAACTGGGGTGTTGTAGGTGAACTTGCCGGAAAGGCAACATTTTGTGAAGTGATGAACGAGAAAGGAGTACGTCTGCTTGAAAATGCTATAGAGTCCGGTTACATCCAGGTGGAACAGGCTGGTGAAAAAGAGATAGCTATCAGGGAAAAGGTCAACAGTGCCATGCTTGGACTTGTTGATAAGTGGACAGAGAAGATATTCACAGATATCCCTTTGCAGGAGCGTATGAAATATTACATGGAGCAATTTGCAGATTGTATAGACTGTGGTGCATGCAAGGAAGCATGCCCAGCATGCACATGCAAAGAGGAGTCAAAGTGTACAATGTACCACAACCTTGCAGATGATTACAAGATGAGCATGTACCATATGGTACGCCTCCTACATCTTTCTGACAGTTGTGTTGGTTGTGGACAATGTTCTGATGTCTGCCCTGTGGACATACCAGTAACAACAATCTTCAGGCGATTTGCAGATCCTGCCCAGAAAAAACATAATTACAAGGCCGGCATGACACTTGAAAGACCACCATTTCTGGAGGTGATGCTCAAATGAAAGAATCTGTTTACCAGACCTATTGTCCTGGTTGTGGCATCGGCTGTGGCCTGTACATAAGGAAGGACGACAAAGGAAATTTAAGTATAGATTATATGAAGAGCAGTCCTGCAAATCTGGGAAAGCTATGCAGGTTCGGGGTGACCTTAGCTCATCATTATTCAGAGATAAAGACTACAGTAACAGGTTCTGAAGCTGATGTAGAGGATGCTATAAAGGCTGCAGAACAGAGGATTCAAAGTTCAGATAGTATTGCCATGCTTTCTGTAGGTAATACATGCAATGAAGAACATATGGCCTTTACCAGGATAGCTGATACTTTGGACACAAAGGTACATACCGGTCTTTCCATCTACAATGAGCTTGCATCCCATTGTCATGGATATTTGGCTGGCATGCCATTTGCTGAAATGGAAAAAGCAAAGAAAATTGCCCTCTTCGTTGATCCCTATGTGCAATATCCACTCATAGTAAGAAGACTGCTGATTGCTAAAAACAACGGAGCAAAGATACTATCGGTGGGGACAAAAAAACTTAATCTTGCAGATGAGAACCTTCCCCTTGAGCCGGATGAGTACGAAACACTGGAAATTGATAACGAATCCCTTATAATAGCGGATATACATCCAAACTCTGATGATGATCACATAAAACGGTTAATTGCTCTTGCCCAGGAAACCGGGGCAAAGATACACTTTTTAAGACCTTTTATCAATGGAGCCGGTGCAAGCCTTATAGAGAAGGAGAAAATTGGCAATATGTCCCTTGCACAGATAATGGAGGACATCGAAGCAGGTAATATAAGGACACTTGTGACACTGGACAGTGACCCTGTTGAACTTTTGCCTGATGCGGAAGCTGCAGTTGAAACACTGAAAAAGCTTGACAATCTTATAGTAATCAGCTCACGAAAAAGCCCGGTGACCAAACTTGCAGACATAGTTATAGCCACAGAACCTGTTTACATGAAAGCAGGCACATTCATAAGCGTTGAGGGAAGAGTTCAGGAAAACAGTGGCGAAGGTGTAGATGGCATTGATGCCATGTCCCTGCTCAATGGAGAGCTTGGTGGAAAGACCTTCGATTACCAGCAGATGCACTACAGGGTCAAAAAATGTGTAGAGAATGCTGAAAAGGAAATGGCCGGCCATACAGATAATAAGGCTTCTGATTGTGTATCAGATGTAAAGGAAGTATCAAGGTCTGTACCTGAAGATATGTACGAGCTCAGTTATCTGTATAATCCTTTCATGTGGTTTGACCAGAAGGATGACAATGACTTTGTAATTATAGACAGGAAACTTGTGAAGGAACTTGGCCTTAAAAAAGGAGGAATGGTACTTCTGAGTAGTGAAAAAGGAAAGATCAGGCTCAGATACATGTTGTCAGACCTTCCTGAAGGATTGGTGCTGACAGCAAAAAAGCTGCCTATTGCAACTGGTGCTATTACCAATGTAAGTATGGAGGGATGCTAAGTGCCTGAACTTGATAAGGAAGAGCAAAAAGCCTTCATTGATGAACTGATGAAGCTGAATGAGCTAAAAGGTGCTTCAAAGAAACGTTTGATAAAGTACCTTGGAGAAAATTATGGCTGGGACAAAAAAAAGGTACAATTTAAACTCAAAAGATCCATAATTGCTGAAAAATATGCCCAGAGCAAACAATAAGCTTAATTTTAGATCTTAGCCTCTCTATCAGTAGGCTTTTCATTCTAATTTTTTTTGACCTGTGTATGCACCTTCTCTTTATCCTGGCTCTCAAAAGCCTTTCTTAATTTGACATCACTAAGAAGGGGTTTTGCTTTTTCTATACGCTCACGTACAAGTCCAAGCAATTTACCGTCCACGCGGGGCATATCAACTTCCACATGCTCCCTTTGCTCTTCCTTTTCTACATCAAGTATCCTGGAAACATCGGGATGATATCGTTTTCCGCTTACAATAGAATCTACTGCATCCTGCCACTGATGTGCCCAGGGGGAGTCTGGAATCTCGGTGTGATGTACTTTTGTACGGGATACTTGCATCACATCTTTGGGACATGCATTGACACAGGCACCACAATATGTACAATAATCCTCTTTGATAGCTATCTTTGACCCATCCTCCGGTACATACCACAGATGTGACGGGCAGACATTAAAACACCCATGGCAGCCCTGAGGATCACACTTGTCCACATTACCTTTGACAAGTACTATCTCTCCCTCAAGAGGCTTTTTTATACCTACTGCATCGTATGGGCACACTACCTGACACCATGTACATCGGGTACATTTATTTTCATCCACTGTGAGCTTTCCCTCTATCTTTGGGGCATCACCCCTTTTTTCACCATTCACCCTGATCGCATCTTCAGGGCAAAGGTCCTGACAAAGTACACAGTAATCACATTTATCCTCATCCACAAGCAGCGTCTCAAAGGGCCGGGGATCGGTAGGTGTTGGATCCTTTTCCACAAGCAGGAAAGCTTCGCAGAACTCTGCACACACACCACACAGGTTACATTTGATGGTATCGATTTCTATCTCACCCTCTACCCCCTCCTTAAAGGGAGCTATCTCCTCCTTTTTCCTGAAAGTAAAATCAACATCTATTGCATCTTCAGGGCATGCTGCCCTGCACAGCGCACAGGGAAGGCATTTCTCGTTCATGTTAACATATGAATCATATTTAGGCAGTTTTTCCGCATCAGGAAGATCACCTTCAAAGCTCATCCTAAAAGCATGCACCGTACAGAAATTAGCACACATGGAGCAGAATGTACACTTATCAAGGTCCATCGTAACAGGAGGTGCATCAAGTCCGGTGGATATCTCCTTCATTGGACCAAGTTCCAGTGCCTTTGCAGGACACAGACCCACACAGATGCCACACCCGATACATCTTTTGTAATCATAGTCAAGCGTCTTTACAGACTTGTTGCTTATCTGACGATAGAGAAAGTGTGAGCCTTCAATTTCCATTGACCTCTCTACACAGAGTGAATCTTCTCTGCACTCCTCTTTCACTGTTCAGCCTCCTTTAGCTCAGAACCTATGGGCCCTGCATTTTCCAGATACTCAACAAATTCTTCAATAGCATCTGCAAACCTGGCGCCCTCAGATGCTGATATCCATTCCATTCTTAGCCGACCCGGATCCATGCCAACATCTGCAAGCATATCCTGTAAAGCTTCCATCCTGCTTTTTGCATTATAATTGGCAAATATATAATGACATTCACCAAGCCGACAACCTGCAACCAGAACCCCATCAGCACCGTTTTCAAACGCCTCCAGCACAAATGAAGGGTCCACACGCCCGGCACACATCACTCTTATAACACGGATATTAGTGGGATATTGGATCCTTGATGTGCCTGCAAGATCAGCACATGTATAGCTACACCAGTTACAAAGAAAAGCAACTATTAAAGGGAACTCGGATTTTGTCTCGGTTGCTGCATGTATTTGCGCAACTATCTGCTCATCGGTACTGTTGCTCATCCATATAGCATCCTGGGGACATGATGCACTGCATGCGCCACAGCCCATGCATGACAGCTCATCCACAACAGCCTTGTGATCGATAAGGGATATCTTATTGAACTTGCAGGTGTCTGCACAGACACCACATCCAATGCATTTATCTGCATTGACATGTGCACTCAGAGGATCAGATTCCAGCTCACCCTTTGAAAGAAGCTGCATTGCCTTTGCAGCAGCTGCACTTCCCTGGGCTATGGATACCTGTATCTCTTTGGGACCACTGGCACAGCCTGCTATATAAATACCTTTGACATGTGAGTCAACAGGACGCATCTTAGGATGAGCTATAGAGAAGAAACGGTCCTTACGCCTAGTTAAATTGAGCTTTCTCGAGATGTCTGCAGCATCCTCTGTATTTTCCATACCGGTTGCAAGCACCACCATATCAGAGGGTTCCTGGAAAAGTTCACCTGACAGGGTGTCCTCATATCGCAAAAGAAGTTTTCCCTGGGCATCTTTTAATATCTCACCAACTTTACCACGTATGAAATTAACTCCCATTTGCTGTGTGCGTATGTAGTACTGCTCATACATCTCCCCGGATGCACGTATATCTATGTAATGGATGCTTATTTCAGCATCATCATACCTTTCCTTTAAAAGTTGTGCATTCTTCAGGCTTGCCATACAGCACACCTTTGAACAGTGTGGATTCCCAACTGTTTCATCCCTTGAACCTACACACTGAATAAAAGCAACCTTCTTTGGTGTTTTCATTGTTAAGGGAGAGACAACCTTGCCCCTTGTAGGACCGGCAGCATTGAGCATACGCTCCAGTTCCATGTTAGTAATCACCCCGGGGTATACACCATGGCCATATTCCTGCTTACGGCCCGCATCGAAATGGCTGTATCCGGTTGCAAGTATGATCGCACCCACATTGATCTCAAATGTCTCTTCCTGCTGATGATAATCCACCGCATCTGCCGGACAGGCCTGCCTGCAAAGACCACAGCCCACACAGTATTCATTATCTATGTAAACCACCTGGGGAACTGCCTGGGGTATTGGCATATTGATAGCCTTTGTTTTCCCAATGCCCATATCAAATCTGTTTGGGACCTCAACCGGACAGACCCTGCCACATTCATCAACACATCCCTTACATCGGTCCTCTATCACATACCTGGGTCGTTTAGTAACTGTGACTTTGAAATTACCCACATGTCCTTTCACATCGGTGACCTCTGTAAGTGTCAGCAGATCGATATCAGGGTGTTGGTTCACATCTGTCATCTTAGGTGCAAGCACACATATAGAGCAATCATTTGTGGGAAAGACCTCATTGAGAAGTGCCATCTTTCCACCTATCGTTGGTTCCTTCTCTACCATATGCACATGGTAACCTGAGTTTGCCAGGGTAAGTGCAGCTTCAATGCCGGAAACTCCTCCTCCAATGATCAACACGTCCTTTATCGCAGGTACTTTTTTGATCAGCAGGGGATCAAGCAGCCGGAGTCTTGCTATACCCATCCTTATAAGATCTAATGCCTTCTGAGTGGCCATTTGTGGGTCTTTCATGTGTACCCAAGAGCATTGTTCACGGATATTTACCATTTCCAGCATGAAAGGATTAATACCTGCCTTTTCAAGCACTCTTTTAAAAGTCTGTTCATGAAGATGAGGAGAGCAGGCCGCAACAAGGATATGGTCAAGGTCATGCTCCTTTATATCATTGACAATTGCCTCCTGTCCGGAATCAGAACACATGAACTGTATGTCCTGTGCCACTGCAACACCATCCAGTTTGTTGACCTTGTCCCGCAGTGAACCGACGTTGACAGTATGTGCAATGTTCAGTCCACAGTGGCAGATATATACTCCAATTCGCATATTGATGGCTCCTTATAGCAGGAAATGATAACTTCAGTAAAGATATAGTTTTGTATCTACCCTTAATGTTAACCCCTGGCTATCTTTATAAAAGATGCCTGTTTATATGGAGCTTCAAAAAGGTGATCTTTTGGTCAGAGTACTTGCAACAGGAACATTCGATCTGCTTCATCCGGGACATATACTCTATCTCAGTGAAGCCCGTAAAATGGGTGATGAGCTATATGTAATAGTTGCCAGGGAATGTATGATAAGACACAAGCAAAAGCCCATTATTCCAGATGAACAGAGATTAGAGATGGTCAGTTCACTCAAGATCGTCGATAAGGCCTTCCTTGGAAGCGACTGTGATATCTTCGATCCCATAAATGAAATAAGACCCGATATAATAGCACTCGGTTATGATCAGTGTTTTGATATTGAGCAACTGGAGCAAGAGCTGAGGGAAAAGGGATTTGCCTGTAAGGTTGTCAGGATAGAAAAATTATTGTCGTGTCCGCTTTGCAGTACCGGAAAGATAATAAAAAAGATAATTGAAAGATACAACTGATCGTTCAAGATCTAAATAATGCTATTGAATCTTTTTACAGGATTAGAATATCCTCAAACCAAGAACATTAACAAGAAATGTTACTTTCAGATATTTCTTTACTTTAATAACATTCGTTACAGGAACAGGATTAAGGAAGAACACTGAAATGCTGAAATTGGAAAAATAAAAACAAAGTAAAAAAAGTAAAAATAAAGAGTTAACGAAAAAAAGCAAAACAACGTTTATACAAGTACTTTTTCTATCCTTTCCAATCCTTCTTTTATTCTTTCGAGGGAAGTTGCATATGACATCCTTATAAAATTCCTGCCACTCTTTCCAAATGCAGACCCCGGAGTTACAGCAACATGTGCATCTTTAAGGAGCTTTTCTGCGACCTCATCACCATTTCCGTATTCACTTACATCTGCAAAGGCATAGAAAGCACCGCCAGGCTTCTGACACTTTATATCAATAGAGTTCAGGCCTTCTAAAAGAACATCACGTCTTGTCCTGAACTCATCAACCATTTCAGCAACAGGTTTTTGTGACCCTTCAAGAGCTGCAACTCCGCCGTACTGTACAAAGCTTGTAGCATTGCTGACAGAATGTGACTGTATCTTTAGCATACCTTTGAATATGTCAGGTCTTGCGCATACATAGCCCAGCCTCCAGCCTGTCATTGCATAGGCTTTTGAAAAACCATTGACCGTGATCGTCCTGTCCTGCATGCCCTCAAAGGAACCGATGCTCAGGTGTTCCTTATCGTAGATGATCTTCTCATATATCTCATCAGATAACACCAGAATGTCGTGGTCAATAGCCACATCTGCGATATTCTGGAGGGTCTTTCTGTCATAGACTGCACCGGTAGGATTACCAGGACTGTTCACAACTATGAGCTTTGTCTTTTCTGTTATATGACCTTCCAGGTCATATGGTTTAAAACCATCCTCCGGGTCAGTTGGAACCCAGACAGTGTTGGCACCTGCGAACTTGATCCCTGGGTCATATGACACCCAGGCAGGGTCAAACAGTATGGCCTCATCCCCATCATCAAGCACTGACATCATTATCTCAAAAATTGCCTGTTTTGCGCCTGTTGTGACGAGTATATCTGAAGCCTTTGCCTCTAGTTTGTTCTCAGTACAGAGCTTCTGGGCTATAGCACTTCTCAGTTCAGGTATACCTGCTGAGGGTGTATAATGTGTCTTGCCCCTGTACATTGCATCAGCTGCTGCATCACATATATGCCGGGGGGTGTCAAAATCAGGTTCACCAAGGGTAAAGCCTATGACATCCACACCTTCCTCTCTCAATTTATTTGCAATACTTGCAGCCTTGATCGTTGCCGATTCTTCCACACGCTTTAATCTTGATGATGCCATGGAGATTTACACAACCATTTTGATCTTTAGTAATACATTAAAGACGCTGTAAAAGCTTTACTGCAGCTTCTACGGCACGTTTTGCATAATCCACACGCTCGTGGGCTTCCATTCTGCTCATGCCGGGTCCTGCAATACCCAGTGTAACAGGTTTGTTATATTCCAGGGACAGATCGGTTATCTTTCTTGCAGCGTGCTGAACAACTATCTCATCGTGCTCTGTTGCACCTTCAATAACGATTCCGATCGTCACCACTGCGTCAATGTCATCCATCTCACAGAGTTTTTTGATAGCCAGAGGCATATCATAAACTCCAGGGACCATGATCTTCTCTGCCACCTCTGCACCAAGGAACTTAGCATGTTCCTCACCAAGCAATTCCATCTGATAGGTCAGATCCCTGTTAAACTCAGCTATTACAAATCCCAATTTTAGTGCCATATTATCACTCAATATTCACGTAGACTAATATAATTTTCCTGATAATGCTACTTTTACAGGTAATGCTTCAATGATCATGTGGTATGTTACTTATTTAAAGCTCCGTGGTTAATCCCTTTGTAGCATACAGGGTATTTTGAATATCTGCTGTCATAACCTCGCAGGACCGGCATCTTTAAAGCCCTGTCTTTGACCGGTACCTGCTTCCTTTATAAGCTTTTCAGGCTTAAGAAGCATATTAACTGCATTGAGTGCATGCTCCCTGGACCGTTGCTCCATAAGGAATGCCAGTTCTTTATCATCAGATGCCTCATCCTCATAAACGAAAACCTCTATAATATGAGTGTTTGTCATAAGCTGGGCCTGGATTATCCCCGTGGATGCCTCATGTGCACATATCTTGTCCTGTTCCTTGCTTCCTGGCATGCCTAAAGCAATGATAATACTACATCCATCTTCCTCAATGAGTTTCTTTGCGGCCACAGGAAGGTCCTTGATACCAGGAACTGTCCTGCGCAGTACCCTTACTGAAGCATGTCTGCGAATCTCATCAACGGCAGCACTTCCCATATTAAAACGGGCAAATGTAGTATCTACAACTCCTATTGTTGCCATGTTAACCTTAAAGTATCAAAGGAGACTGTCCAGCACTTCGCTGGCAGCTTCTACTCCTGTACCCAACTCTGAAATGAACTCCCGCTTTTTAAGTACTATCTCAAGCTCCTGTATCGTCAGCAGGATATCCTTTGGCTGTACATTGCCCATGCTGCCTATCCTGAATATCTTTCCACTGAGGTGTGATTGGCCTCCGGCAATGGTTATTCCTCTTTTCAGCATGTCCTTCTTTATGTCATTCCCGGAAATTCCTTCCGGAGCCTTCATAGCAGTGACAGTATTGGAATAGTTACTGTACCTGTCATTAAGCTGCGGGAACATATCAATTTCCATAGCATCTGCTGCTGCACGGACAGCTTCAGCACACTTGGCATGGCGGTCAATCCTGGAATCCATACCCTCCTCCTTTACGATATGCAGAGCTTCCTGAAGTCCAAAGAACAGAGGAACTGCAGGAGTATAAGGGGTCTGTGATTTACCACCGCTCTTCCTGTATGCCTTAAGATCAAGATAGTATGGCAGGTTTTCTTTATCCTCCATAGCTTCAAAAGCTCGATTGCTTACAGATATCATGGACAGTCCTGGTGGTGCAGCCATACATTTCTGTGAGCCTACAACAGCAATATCAACTCCCCAGTTATCGGTCCTCACGTCATCTCCACCAATGGTAGTGACACCATCCATTATAAAAAGGGCATCATGTTCCTTCGCAAGCCTGCCGATCTCTTTTGCAGGGTTCTGTATACCTACTGAGGTCTCATTGTGGACAAGTGTGATGGCCTTGGCTCCTTCTTCAAGTTTCTTTTCAACTTCGTCAAGATCAAATGAATGGCCCCACTCGTTCTCTAAGGGATTGACCTTTCCATACCTTGCTGTGATGTCCTTGAACCTCTCTCCAAACTTGCCGTTCTCAAGTGTAACAACATCATCCTCTTTGCCTATCGTACATCCAACAGCAGCTTCCATTGCAGCCGTGCCAGAGCCACTGATAATGAAAATATCATTTTTGGTCTTAAAAACATCTGCAAGTATCTCACAGCAGTCATCATACATTGCTGCGAACTCCGCTCCCCTGTGATTGATCATGGGTTTTGACATTGCCCTTAGAACACGGGGTGCAACAGGAACCGGTCCTGGCATCATAAGAAGTGTATCCTCTAGATCCATAGTATATCTCCTGATAATGATCTTTTAAGTATCAGCCCTTAAAGTAATATAGTCATGCATATGCTATCCTGGTCTAATTAAGGATCATTGGAAGGACACCAAATGACCTTACCTGATCGATCCGAATTCAGCTTTTGCTTATGTAAGCCTAATATTTAAACCTATTATAAATACACTATGCATGAATTGCAATGTTGTTGATCGGATATTAAATGCAAGTTCTCTACCTGACTAAAGCCTCAAGGGTATTGAAAGGATGGTATTGTCTAATAATATCTTTTATTGCATATAAATAAGCACGTTTTGTCTCTAAAAAGCATACTTGTCGATACATAGTAAAATATATATGATATGCTAACGATAGTATCTTTGCTTAATAATAATTAAAGAGGTTGAACGATTAATGAAATATATACCATACTATATGTCAACTCTTGGATTTTTTCTCACCCTTGTATTCTCTTATTTGATCGGAAGCTATTTTGGCATCGAATGGCTGATGTTCTATGATCTAGATACTGCTTCTGGTGGCTTTACATTTGAAGCAGGTATTTCATGGGTCCCGATAATACTGGCGCTGTTAATAGCTTATCTGGGATGGAGAATAGGTATTAAGAGATCCCCTGATGAAAGTTCCGGAAACTAAGGAATTTATTCTTTGTTTTTTCTTTTTTTAATACAGTATAAAACATACTAGGGTACATTGTTTTCCAGGAACATATGATAGGATGTAAAATCTCCTGTCCGCCTCTGCTCAAGCAGCTGGTAACCAAAGCGCTCGTAGATATTTTTGTTCTTTTCATCCCCTGTGAAGATATATACCCCAATGGATTCCTTATCGGACATGCAATATGAATGAGCGTGCTTGAGCAGCAAGCTTCCCAACTTCTTTCCCTGATGTTTTGGATCTACAGCAATGGCCTCAAGAAGATAATGTGGTTGTGGAAGGTCCTTTGGTTTTTTCATTGCAGGTGCTAGACGCACAGCACAGATCATGTTGGGAACCAGAAATATCAATTGAGGCAGGTGGGGCAGGGTCATCCTTGCTTTTAAAAGGATATTACCCTTTGAATGGGGACTTTTTATGGTTACAAGGCCAATGACCTTCCCATTTTCCACAGCAACAAAAACAGGCTGCTTTGTGCTCAGATGCAGATCAAGTTTTGCTCTGACAGCCTTTGAGTATGTTCTTCTCTGCCTTTTACGGGAAAGGTCCAGCCATGCTGCAGTAAATGCCTCTTTTTCAAAGGATGACAGTAACACCTCTGTTGCCTCATCCAGCATACTATGCTCCAGTGGTACAATATCAGCGCTATGTTCCATACCATGCTCCGCTTATCTTTCATTTATCTTTTATCAAGTTCTGTGATCCTCTACTTCAACTGAAACTATTGCACATGCCCTTTCTTGTATAGATATTTCTCAAATTCTATCAGGAAGAACACTGAACTTGACACAAGCACTATTATGACCCAGTCGATCATCTCGATACGTGCTGTTGAGAAGATGAAGTTAAAAGCAGGCACATATGTGATCATCATCTGCAACAGAAGGACTAGTGCAATACCCAGCAGCATTACCCTGTTTGACAGCAGGTCCCTGAACACATATTCACGCATGGATTTGGAGTTGAACAGGTAGAATATCTGGAAGAACACAATGGTATTTAGCGCAACAGTACGGGCTGCATCCAGATCGCCTCCATTTTCCAGTTTCATGAAAAAGGTAAGGTATGCGCCTGCAACAATAAGCAACGATACAAAGACCACCCTTTTCTTGATAAGAGAGGTCAGTATAGGCTCATCCGGGGCCCTTGGAGCCTTTTTAAGTATACCACGCTCCTTTGGCTCCATGGTTATGGGAACACCCAGGCAGATGGCGGTCACTGTGTTAAGCCATAGGATCTGCAGAGGCATAAGAGGCAATGTAAGACCAAAAAGTATAGCTATCACAATAGCAAGGGCCTGTCCACCATTTGTTGGAAGTGTCCATAGCAGGATCTTCTGGATCTTAGTATATACATCCCTTCCTTCCTCTATAGCAGCTACTATGGAAGAGAAATTATCATCTGCAAGCACCATGCTGGAGGCCTCTTTTGAAACCTCGGTACCTGTGACACCCATTGCTATGCCGATATCAGCGGTTTTTAGGGCCGGAGCATCATTTGTACCATCCCCTGTAACAGCTACAACCTCCCCTTGTGCTCTTAGTGCCTTAACCACCCTGAGCTTGTCTTCCGGGGATGTCCTGGCAAAAACAGAAACGTTCTTTAGTTTATCACGGAGTTCCTCATCCGACATGCCTTCTACATCTTTCCCTGCAAGTGCACCCTCTGTTTCTATACCTATACTGGTGGCTATGGCATATGCGGTCTTGAGGTGGTCACCGGTTATCATTATTACCCTGATGCCAGCTGTCTTGCAATTAGCGATCGCTTCCATCACTCCGTCCCTGGGAGGATCTATCATACCCTGCAAACCAACAAATACAAGGTCCCCAATATCTTCTATCTCTATCCTTTCAATGTCTGCAGGAACCTCTTTATAGGCCATTCCAAGAACCCTCAGAGCATCCGATGCCATTTTTTCAGCTGCTTTCTCCAAATGCTCAGATTCAATGTCAACAACTTTTTCACCATCAAATTCAGACTTACACATCTGGAGTATCGTTTCAGGGGAGCCTTTTACATAGACGACCTTAGAGCCATCCTCTTTTTCATGCAGTGTTGCCATGAACCTGTGTTCCGGTTCAAAGGGAACTACGTCCTTTCTGGGCAAGAAGAATTTCCCTGCCTTTTTAGCTGAAATGAGCAAAGCCCCTTCTGTGGGATCACCATCGATGCTATCAGTGCCTTTAAAGGAGGCATCGTTACATAAGGCTCCTGCCCTCAGGGTTTCAACCAGGGACCTGTCATCCATAGGATCAGCCGGTGATCCATCAAACATGAACTCCCCCTCCGGAATATATCCTGTACCTGTTACCTCATACATTTTACCAGAAGCATATATCTGAGTGACAGTCATCTGATTCTTAGTAAGGGTGCCTGTCTTGTCAGTACAGATAACAGTTGCACTACCCAATGCTTCAACTGCCGGCATTGTACGGATG
>PXAV01000002.1 GCA_003565715.1 Methanosarcinaceae archaeon | reverse complement strand
CCTGCTATCACATCACTTTTGACCACAGGGTCCTTTTTATCATCTTTTTTATCATCTTTTTTATCATCTTTTTTATCATCTTTTTTATCATCTTTTTTTGTTCTCTCAGATGAAGAAGAAGAAGAAGAAGAAGCTTCTGCCATAGCTCTTGTGTACATATTAGCAGAAACACCACCTATAAGTCCGCCTATTATATCATCCATAAAAGGGCCAAGCTCTGCCAGTATGCCTGGTTTCTGCTTATCGAAACGTACGAATTCGAACATTCCTTTATCACCACTTATATATTTGGATATACTCATACCAAGGACCTCGTCTGCTATAATAAAGGTCAGGTCCTTTTCATAAGAACTTTTACTTATGTTGGGTAGCTTTCCTTCACGCCCCTCTTTTTCAAGGAGCATACCAGAATAGATAAGCAGGCACAGGTTCGGGTCAGACAGAGCTATTTCAAGCTCAGAAAGGAACTTGTTCTCTGCGAGTTCTTTTGTTTCGATCCCGGGATGGGGAGCATAGAGCTCAAGTGCAGTATCAACAAGCATCTGGACCGTAATACCTTCTTCCTCAAGGATATCGATTATATCCCTGGTAATCTCACCTTCCGGTTCTTTGGACTGGTCTTGCTTCAGGTCTTCTGATTCTATATCCGATAATTTCATTTCCATCACTTTGAAGTCTT
The DNA here is from genome assembly GCA_003565715.1 of Methanosarcinaceae archaeon. Classification (GTDB taxonomy): domain Archaea; phylum Halobacteriota; class Methanosarcinia; order Methanosarcinales; family Methanosarcinaceae; genus Methanolobus. The sequence continues at coordinate 5,047 of PXAV01000002.1, read as the reverse complement.
ATCTAGTTGGATCAGCGTCCGATTTTTTAGTTTACGTTCCTTTATTCTGTACACTTATATCATGATTATAAATGAAGACACAATAATTGCAAATAGGGATGCTATAAGTATTACCCATGAAGTGAGCCTTATATCCTCTGATCCGGGATAGTTAAAGCTACCCCCCAGTATATAGCCATTGGGCTTTTCAAGCCTTATCCTTAACGCACCTGCAACTGTAGCCATGGGGAAACCAGAGTTTGGAGAAGGTGTATCAAGTCCTTCTTTCAGCCCGTTCCTGAAAGCGTTTGCAAAGCTTATATTATTAGTTCTTCGATAAAACAAACCAAGGAACAGAGTTGCTGCAGAAAGGAAAAAGATAGAAAGTCTTGCAGGTACCCAGTTCAATATGTCATCCAGTTTTGCAGAGAACCAGCCAAGTTCATGGTGCTGTTCATCCTTATAGCCCACCATAGAATCAAGCGTGTTGCTTGCCTTGAAGATATATGCGGCAATCAGTCCGAAGGGACCAAAGCATGCATAGAACAATATGGGAGAGAGAATCCCGTCAACATAGTTCTCAGATGTTGTTTCTATTATAGCAGAAGAGACATGACCCTCATCCAGTTCAGCTGTGTCCCTGCTGACATACATTGAAAGGCTTTTCCTTGCGGTTTCAATGTTCCCTGCATCTAATTCGTCCCTTACTTCATTTGCCGCCCCATAGAGGCATTTTACAGCAAATGTGGCCTTGAGGAAATAAGCAGCCACAAGATAACCGATTGGTGAAGGTATTATATCGATACCCAAAAACAGCAGAACAAGGTATGCAATTAGAGAAGCAAATAATATGGTGCTAAGCCCCATGAATATGCCATAGATCTTTCTGTGTCTTTCAGGAGCGAGCCCCTTCAAGAAGGATATGACCTTTCCCATCCATACAACCGGATGAAATGACGCTGGAGGCTCATTGAATATAATGTCAAGGGCATAGGCCAAAACCAATATGATCAACAGTTCACTTGCATCAACCTGTACCGCAGGAATCATAATTTGCTCTCCACCACTTCATTCCATGCCTTTTTCACACTCTTTTCATTAAGACCCTCTCTGGTGAACACAGAAAGAAGATCATCTACGACATCTTCCTGGTGCATAACATCACAATCCAGGCAACTCCAGACCTGACCACCGCTTGAGCTTTCTACCCATGTACCGCCTGTACGTTCATCCTCACATGGATAGAAAGGACAGAAACAAAAGGTACAGTCCTGGCCCTCAAAATGACAAGGATAATAAGCACACTCCTTGTTGCTTCCCATCCTGCCACATTTAGAAGCTGTCGTTATATTCTCTTCAAGTTGTATCTTTGCCTGTTCCCTTCCCCATTCATAAATGACCGTGCGGATGGTTGCTGCTATGCGCTCGTTCTCTTCCCTGTTGCGTACAGCTATCCTTATGTAGTCCTTACCAATGTTCTGAAAAGAGCTGCAATCACGTATCAGGACCCCTTTTGAGGCCATACGCTGTGAAAGTTCTGATGAATCAAGGGGTAGAGACGATATATCAACGTAAATATAATTAACACTGCTTTCAAATGGTTTAAACCCCCTTCTTGAGAGCTTATCCATCAGGAACTGGCGCTCCTTTGTAATAAAAGCCCTTGATTCCCTAAGATATTGACTGTTAACACCACCTTCCATGCTTAAAAGAGCAGTGGCAACAATGTCCGCAATACACCCCATATTCCAGGAAAGTCTTGCATTGTTAAGCACACATGCAAAATTTTTGGATGCAACACCAAAACCCATTCTGATACCCGGAATTGCAAAGGCTTTTGTCAGGGAGCGTTGGATGAAAAGGTAATCATTCCCCTCTACTAGATAAGCAACACTCTGCTCAGGATCTGCAAGTTCTATAAAGGCCTCGTCAACAAAAAGTATGGTATCATGTGATGCACATTTCTTTGCAAGGCTGTCAATATCCTCTTTTAGTAACAGCTTCCCTGTGGGATTATTAGGATTGCAGACAAAGATCATCTTTGCCTCATCCAGTAGCTTATCATCAGGATCCAGTATGTCTTCCTGATCGATATATTTTATACTTGCACCCATGACCTTACACTGCATCTCGTACTCACTGAAGGTTGGTCGGGGAATAAGTACCATATCTCCTTCATTGATCACACATTCTGCAACCAGCCGGATTATCTCTGTTGAACCATTTCCCGGAACTATGTTCTCATAGGTCATTCCCATGCCAATAAAGACCGCAGCAGCTTTTCTGTATTCGAGATAACGGTTATCTGGGTATTGCTCAAGCTTCTCAAGTCCCTTTGCCAGAAGAACATCAAGATTTAGTTGGGACCATTTATGATCAAATGGTGTTCCAAAGGGGTTCAGACTTGCGCTGGCATCAAGTATTTCAGATTCTGGTATTCCATAGTTCTGGGAACTTTTTCTTATAAGCCCACCATGAGCACATGGTTTTAGATCCTGAAGATAATTCTTTACCGGAAGAGATGAACTTTTTTCTGTCACAATAATCAAAACATGTAGCTAACAAGAGATATATTAATCTGCTCAGTCAACCCAACCGGGATCAAAGCAGAGGCTTTATGGTCTCCTTCCATGCTCTCCTTATATTCTCGTCTGTATTTCCGTCCTCCATCAGTGTATCAAGCACTTTTCTGGCGACTTTTGGTCTATGCAATAAGTTACATTTCTCACAGCTCCACACCTGCCCACCTGTAGAGCTCTCTATCCATTTTCCCCCTGTCCTCTCATCCTGACATGCATAAAATGGACAAAAGCAGAAAATACAATCCTGCCCTGTAAAGTGACACGGATAGTATTCACATGAGCCACGACCTGCAGCAGAGGCTCCACCATGTTCAATTGCCTCTTCAAGCTTTTCCCTGCCATCCTCCATACTCAGCTCAGCGAATACTTCATCAAGAGCCCGTATAAAAATATCAAATTCAGAACTGGGGCGGACAGAGATCCTTACATAACGTTTTTTCCCATCAAAGAGGTCACTGCATTCGCGGATGAGAACCCCATGCAAAGCCAGACCCTCTGTGAGCCTTACTGAGTCAAGGAAAAGGTCGTTAACATCCACAAGGATATAATTTGCATCGCCTTTGACAGGATCCAGGCCATGGATACCCGAGAGTCTTTTGCAAATATCTTCTCTTTCCTGTCTGATAAGTTTTCTGGATTCTGACAGATATCTCGAATCCTGACCTCCGGGAATGTTCAGAAATGCAGTTCCTATAGTCTCTTCAATTGTACCGATATTCCAAGAAAGACGGGCAGCATTTAGCAACGCAGCCATTGAAGATGATGCTATTCCAAAGGCAAGCCTTATACCTGGCATGCCAATGATGTTTGAAAGGGACCTTATAACCAGCAAATGGTCATTATGGGTAACAAGGTCTGCAACACTCATAGAAGGATCGCAGAGTTCTATACATGACTCATCAACTATCAACAAAGTACCTTTATCTGCACATCTTTCTGCAAATACTGACAGCATGTCCTTTGATACAAGTTCACCTGCAGGATACCCCGGATTTGCAATTATAACTACCTTTGCTCTTTCCAGGGTCCTGCTTGCAATTGATGAGAGATCCTTTGAGCTGAACCTCTCAATACCAGCACCGAATATGCCAGCTATATGACGATAATTAGCGCTGCTGTGGCAAGGAATAAGAATAAGGTCCTCCTCATTTATCACAGAAGCTATAGCAAGACGCAGTATTTCACATGAGCCGTTGCCCGGGACCACATTATCACAATCAATACCTGCAGCTACAAAACCGGCAGCTGCATTTCTAAATTCAAGGTATCGGTTGTCAGGATACTGATCCAGTTTTCTGATCAAGCTTGATATCACATGCTCAATATCAGGCCCTTTACCCTCTAAGTTAAAAGGTGTGCCAAGAGGATTTGTATTTGCGCTGAAATCAAGGATATCTGATTCAGGCATATTCATTTTCCCGGCAAGTTCATGCACCCTTCCACCATGCTTTTTTGCTTGTAATGCAAGTAAATAGTGCTTTAAATGAAGAGGGAAATTCTTTCGGTACACTTTTATCACCAAATGCTTACGCATAGGACATATATTAAACTATTCAAGTTGAGTTGTTTTATAAACAACTGATAAAATGTCTGACAATAAAACAATAAATATGAGTAATGCTAATATTTATAGAATATTTTTTGATAGGATTGTCCTAATGTACATGTGGAGGATTCGGAATGATAGGTGAAATAGATTGCGCCCTAATTGGAAACGAGGTGCAGCTTGTTTAATAAAATGTGAACTTTGGAAAACAGCTTATACCGGAAAGACAATACCGCTCAAGCTTAGTGAATCACAAGGCAGCCCCATATATCAGAGGGTGTGGTCCATAATTTAGATACATAGAAGCAACGGACTTGTTCTTACACATGCCGCAGGGACTATAATTGAAAAGGACCTTGTTGCAGGATAAAAGACAGGAATAGATTCAGGATGTATAACGGCCGTTGAAGAAGGTGCAAGCTATGATATACAAAGGAACAGGAGAGAAGAAACATGAGATTGTTTGCTATTGCTGACCCACATGGGAACTATTCAAGAATAGAGGAACTACTTGAACAGTCAAACGATATAGATGTTGTTCTTATCGCAGGGGATATTACAAACTTTGGGCCCGACAGCAAAGCCCTTGAACTGCTTGAAATGTTCAATCATCCGATCCTTGTGGTTCCGGGTAACTGCGACAAAGAATCCATAGTGAAGACAATAGAGGACTCCAGTGCCATAAACCTGCACAAAGGCTCTGTTTTGATAAAAGGCATACGATTTATAGGAATGGGAGGGTCCAATCCCACACCATTCTGCACCCCTTTTGAGATACAGGAATGTGAGTTTGAGGATAGTTTTGACAAGCTTTTAAAAGAAGTAGAGAAAACCTCTGAGCCGCTTGTCACCCTCACACACACACCTCCATATGGCATACTTGACCAAGTTGGTGAAATGCATGTTGGATGCAAGGCCCTTAATGCTTTTCTTGACAGGG
>PXAV01000046.1 GCA_003565715.1 Methanosarcinaceae archaeon | reverse complement strand
CAGGGTTCCAAAAGAATAACCTTTATAGGAACAGTGGGCTTCTGCACACCCTTTGCACAACTTATGTCCTTTGTACTTCGGCAAAGTGAAAAGGAGTTCTTCTTCATTCCTTCGCTGAACAAAGCTGATGCATGCGAGATAATTAGCTCTCCATGGGGAATGCAGACCGGTGCTCTGGCAGATCCATCTGCTGACACTGTTGTTCTTCTGGGAGGGCTGGCCATCCCTAAGATGGGAGTTGAGCCAGAAAAGGTAAAAAGCCTTCTTGATGATATTTTCAAAGATGTGAGTGAGTGTCTGGTAATTGGTGTTTGTTTCCAGTCTGTATTCATCGAACATAAATGGCATGAGATAATTGACTTTGATTTCATCATAGATGCAGATATGACCAACGAGGTCAAAAAAGTGTAACTTACCGGTGTAGTGTATACCGGTTTAAAACCTACATATACTTTATTTTATAATGTCCGGACATGACATCAATATAAGCTCTAAAGCGTATATGGTCTGCAATGCATCCTGGTGTTTCTATATTATATGTGCATCTACTACAACATGCCATACACCAGGCGAATATTTCTTTATCTTCCTGCATTCTATGATGTCAGCATTCCTGCCTGCTCTTAAAGCAGCTTCCTGTATGCGGGAGATAGGTCTGGAGAATAAATGACATTCAGGAGCTGTTTCATGGTAGTGAAGGACACCTCCCTTCTTTTTCAAAGCGGCTATACCCTGATCAAGGTAGTGATGTGTTGTACCTACATAACCCATCATGACCCTGTCGGCTATTCCGTAAGGGGTTGCGTATGCACAATCACCATTGACGGGTTCAACTATATTTCCTACCCTGTTCAGGGATATATTATCTTTAAGGTACATGTATGACTGGGGATTTAATTCTATTGCGACTATCTTTACTGGTTTTGCATGCACTGCCATAGGGATTGTAAAGTATCCTATTCCTGCAAACATGTCCACTATCGTCTCATGTTTTCCTATTCTGCTCATAAGTGCCTTTTCATGAAGGTTACCTTTTGAGAACATGGTCTTTGTAACATCAATTTTGAAAAGACAGCTGTTTTCCTTGTGGATAGTTTCTGTACTGTTACCTACAAGTATCTCTCTTTCAGGTAATCTGAACTTACCACTTATTCCCAGATCTCTTACTACAGTGTTGCAGGAAGGGTACATACAGAGCAAAGCCTGTGCAATTCTTTTCTTAAGGTGTGCGATACATGGATCAATACTGACAACTATTATATCTCCAATGATATGCCAGCCGGAGGGTAGCTTTTCAAGCTCAATATCCAGAATTTCTGCTTTGAGGATATCTGTAAGTGAGCGCCATTTTCTGTAGAAGATAGCTTCTTGCTGATCATATGTCCTGAATCCTTTTATGCTGCATATCACAGGGATCTCAAGAAATCTCTTACTATTATATTCAATTATCTTGATCTTTCTTTCATGATCAAGTTTTCCGGTTTCCACCAGATTACGCCTTATGCCTTCTGCTTCATTTATTGGTACACGGATGATTCTATTTGTTTTCATATTCCACGCTTTTGCACGACTTAATTAAAGGATCGTGATATATAATTCATTCGCTTTATACCGAACGTTTAAATATATTGTTTGTTTATTAGATATTACATGAACAACGGAGACAATACTGCTATTTTTTCAACGGATATTGGGCTTATTGCTCTTAACGGTTCTGTAAAGATAAAGATACTTGAGTTACTCAAGGACGGCTTTAAATCCTTCGATGAGATAGTTCAATATACAGGAAAAGCCAAATCTACTATATCTGTTCACCTGAATGATCTAAAATCCCAGAATCTCATTGAAGAAGAAACAGATCCAACTGATAAAAGAAAAAGAGTCTATTTTTTAAAATGCCAGTATGTTGCATGTTCCCAGAAACCGGGTATTGTGCATTATAATGAGATCCTTGAACTGATAGGGTCTCCAAGCCTTGGATCATACGGTTGTCTTAAGTGCCTGTTCCATGCTATACAATATGGTTTCCATGCTCATGGGGTGAATTGTGACCCTATTATGCGGAAAATAGGCAATGATGTTGGTGCCAGCATTTCAAGGAACTTTTTATCCACAGAAATTGATGATGTCCTTGATGAAATGATATTTTTCTGGGAGGAACACGATATAGGAAGTTTCAGCATCCTGAGCAAATCTCCAGTAAAACTGGCTGTGCATAACTTCTTTGACTGCCGTACCCTTCCTATAAAGGAAAAGACACTGTGTTCATTTGCGCAAGGTGTCTTTGAAGGTGTATTCAGAGAAAAGATGGGTAAGGATTGTGTGATACAGGTTCTGGGCAGGTGTGATGAAACCTGTGATTCATGCATCTTCCAGATGGTAAGGCTTTAACTAGTTGATATTATAACACCAAGATCGCCCTTGATAAATTTCCCGATCGCAGAAACAATACCAGGTCCATCTGTACCATCTCTGCAAATTATCATGTGCTCCATAAGCCCAAGCCTCTCTATCCCATAGATATCACGTGCATGTCCAGTTCTTTTGACTGCTGTCTTTAATTCAGAACGTGTAACTGAGTTAGCTATCACCCTGTCCTGACCTGACTTCTTCCATTTCCACCAGGTATCGATCTGTTCTTTGGTAAAGGCAGCAATCTTTTCTATCTCCTCTTTTATCTCTATCCTTACCGGCAAGTTTTTTATGAGACCAAAGCGCATAGCTATCTGTTCTGAATTTCCACTACCAAGTACTGTAAGATTTTTTTGTGGGACGCTTACATGTACTCCTATATCCACTACAATCTCATTTCCTTTTATCTGCTGTATAAAACCATAATATATTTTATCATTCTTAATATCCCTTACAGGTGTTCCATATTTGTTTATAAGGAAATTGCACGCAAACTCGCTGTCCTCACCAGTGATATCTGTAGCAAGCCAATTATCTTCACATATATGCACCTGTGCACTGGCATCCAGCTCTTTTAATTCATTGTCAAGCAGTATTTTTGCAGAATGTAAAGCACGTTCTCTGTTATCATATATCTTTAGCAATAGCTTTGCAGTGACCATTATTGTTCCTTTCCAGTTATTATCTTTCCAGTTCTTATTTATCTCATAACCTGTTCGAAGATGTTTTGTATCTCATTAAGTTTATCCAGTCCTTCTTCATCAATGATCTCTTCATTCTCCTCTATTGAATTTAAGAGTAACTGAATATCGCGGCTGAAAGGACCTATTTTCATCTTCATATCACCAGGCTTTGATCCCTCACTGAAAAGGCTGTTGTATATGTGGATAATTTCTTTATGCAATCTGTCGATATGTTTCCTTGTGAGATCTTTTTTATCATCAGGGGTATGTACATCCCCTGGTTTAGATACATTAGATATATTATTACCATTTTCTTCTGTTTTTTGTGCTGAATCCCCTTCAATGGCCAGAATAAGGGCTTTAAGGGCATCAACTACCCGGTAGCCATGTTCAGTAAGTTCAACATATTTAACACGACCATCAACTGTGAATTTTACCAGACCTTGATCTTGCATTTTTGCCAGTATTTTTGTTGTATGGGCAAAAGTAGAATTTATCTCCTTTGTTATCACAGAAGCATAGGTTTTTTGAAAGGACCATATGGCCAGAAGGGCAAGCGTGGGTTTCTCCTGTAAAAAAAGCTGTTCGGCATATTCGTGTGTCATAATGTATCCTCGTTATGGGTATTTTGTACCATTAGTAAAAAAACATTGGAATTTGATATTATATATACTTTATATATATATTGTTAGTATGAAAATACTATATATGTCTATCGATATGCCATTTATCCTAACATATTTTAATAAGTGACTTTTCAATTTCATTTATACTTGCATCTGTTTTGAACGAAGTTCCACTAAAATGTGTCCTTGATGCCATAAATCCATTTTCACGCAGGTACTGTATAAAGGTCTCGATCCTGCAAGCTGAAACCCCAAGTCTTTTACATAAGATATGTTGATCATAGAACATCGGGATATCAAGTTCATCTCTGCATAGTTCCAGCATCTTTATAGCATAATCTTTTGTTTTAAAATTGCGCAAATCGATCTCTTCTATCACACTGTTGCAATAATCAGGGCTGTGCAGCTTTCCAAGCCACATAGGACCTGCTATAATATTCATATTATCACAAAGTTTACAATTTTTCCTTATAGAAGGTGCAAGGCCAATATTCATCTCTCTGTGACCACATACAGGACAATGTGCAATAAAGCCGATTTCCTTTAACATTCTGTCAGCCTGTTTTGCACCTTTTCTTATCTTAAGATAAGTGCGCACGTAATGCCTTGTTGCATGTGATAACAGTGGCTCCATACCTTTATCATTGAGCGAAAGTTCCCTTGCTATCTTTCCAAGGAGTATGCGCACACCCATCTCACTATGATATTCGTTATTAAAAGGTATGGCTGCATACTTCCTTATTCCGGAGTTCAGATGTGCACCACACAGGGGTGCTGTATCGGTTGCAGTGACAGCAAGCATATCTATTGCTGACCTTGTTGCTGCAGCAAGGAAAGGTGCAGGAGTTCCAAAAGGGTCCAGGTCCACTATATTAAAATGCTTTTCATGCAGCAATACATTTGCATTCCTATGACTTGCAACAGCCCTGTCATTTATATCAAGTCTTTCTATGTTCTGTTGTATGAGTCTGTAAGCAGCTTCGTTCCAGTCATTCAATGTAGTGTAAAGCCCCAGCTCACATATCATCCTGAGTCCCCTTATTCCCGAAGCTGAAAGGGCGTCCACATAGCTTAGATCCTTACGCTTATCATTTTCAAGGTCCTGGATAAAAACAGATGTGGCAGCTATTGATATATCACGGTTCATTTCCATGACCGGATTGTAAAAAACAGGAACAGAAGACGGAGCAAAGCCAGCCCCATCTTCTGGAACAGGAACAAGGATCTCTGTATATCCCTCTTTGACAGGTCTTACGTTCATCCGGTTCCCTGAAGATACATTCTTATTTAACTATAATGGTTCTCTTCATCCTTAACAATAATGGTTCCTTTCATCCTTTCTGAAAATTCAAGTACTTTATAGTTATAGGTTCCTGTTTCATTGAAAGTATAGACGAATGTATATCCTTTAGGGATCCTCTTATCTTCCCATATATCTTCATTGCTCACAAGTGTGAATATTCTGGCAGGATCGTTATTGTTGCGCCATACAACAGTATCCCCTGTATTTATTGTGTGATTTGCCGGAACTGTATGGAAGTTTTCCATGCGTATGGTATATGTTCTTGGCTCAACAGGCTCTTTAATAACCACTTCATCGTTCTCAGTTATATCTTCCTCCTCTGTGTCATTCACATCATTTACTGTATCATTCATATCATTCTCGTCTATGATATCATCATCAACATCATCAACTATATCCGGCTCGGGTAGCACATCTTCATCAACACAACCTGTTGCCATAAAAGCCAGTAATATCATAAACATTGTTAATACATTGATTTTCATCAGATCACCTAAAACCTGGTATACTCCCCTGGGTTAATATCTTATCTGTTTGGTGCTTCTATGAGCTCCACTCTTACAATTAGTTCCTTATTCCTAATATCCATATCTATAATGGCAGCAAAACCCAATGCAGCCATTCCTGGATTTATTATAGTTGTTTTTCCGTATCTTTCTATTCCCCTGGCTTCATGTATGTG
>PXAV01000006.1 GCA_003565715.1 Methanosarcinaceae archaeon | reverse complement strand
CATCATGATTCAGAAGAAAGATCCACCTTCCAGAGATATGAACAGGAAGAAGGGACAAAAGCAGATAAAGAAGTTGTAATGCCAAAACTGAAGGTACCCGAGACAAAGGGACAGGAAGAAAGAACAATATTCATGGGAATGGAACAGGAGGAAGGGACAAAAGCAGATAAAGAAGTTGTAATGCCAAAACTGAAGGTACCCGAGACAAGGGGACAGGAAGAAGGGACAAAAGCAGATCACGAGGTTTTAATGCCCGGGTTTCAACCACAACCTCCAAGTATAGAATACACAGTTGAAGAGAATTTTTTAAAAATGAATCACGATTCACCTCCACCCAAGCTACCTGAAATGCAGCACATAAATGTTCCCAAAGAGGATTCTCCTTTCATGGCAACTGAAAATGATAAACTCAATGGTGAAAAAATAAAAAAAGTACAGTCAAATCAACCGGGAGCAATAAACAACACCCAACAAAAAACAACAAACAAGCAGGATAAACTTGAAGGAAATATACTGATGTATATGCCACGTGGAGCAAAAGTTAAAAAAGAAATAATAAAGAGCCTTGTTTCACGGCAGTTCACAAAGGATGAGGTCGAAAGTAAGATCAAGGACCTAATAAAAAGAGAGATACTTGCAATAAGAGTGGAAAACGACAGTGAACACCTACATAGGTTAAAGTAGTTCAAAACAATGATGGTCTTTCAGAAGACATCCGGGATATATTACCACCTCTGGCACACTGAATACACACATTCCTTGAACTATCATAACAGTTGCTGCATACCAGCCTTCCACAAATTGAGCATGTTTTCATTATAGATACCGAACCACATATCATACAAATGCTTACTCTTTGCATAATTGATATTCGTGTATTAAGTATAAAATATTCATCGCCCTGTGTCAGAATATTGTATAAAATATTTAATAGTTGTTTAAAAAAGCTTGAATAAGGTGAAGAACAAGTCAATTGACCTGTTCATTTTAAGAAGTTCTTTGTTTATCCTGTTTATAACAGGCTTTATAAGTCTATTATCGCACCTTTACTTGCAGAACTGACAAATTTCCTGTACCTTGCAAGATAACCGGTGACTTTCTTCTCAACATGGACAAACGTCTCCCTGCGTTTGAGAAGTTCCTCCTCTGAAACCTTAAGATCAAGCTTTCTTGCCGGGATATCTATCTCGATGATATCCCCTTCTTCCACAAGACCTATTGGACCGCCTTCCTGTGCCTCGGGTGATATATGGCCTATACATGGGCCCCTCGTACCTCCCGAGAAACGCCCATCTGTAACAAGTGCTACCTTATCGATCAGACCCATTCCCGCAATAGCTGATGTGGGAGAGAGCATTTCACGCATACCAGGGCCTCCCTTTGGACCTTCATACCGTATGACAACAACATCTCCAGCTACTATCTTATTGCTCTGTATTGCTTCCATTGCGTCCTCCTCACTGTCAAAGACCCTTGCTGGCCCGCTGTGTATAAGCATTTTTGAATCAACAGCTGCCTGCTTTACAACTGAACCATCAGGAGCAAGTGTTCCCTTAAGCACTGCAATTCCCCCCTCCTCATGGATTGGTGACTCAGTGGTAGCCATTATCTTTGAATTGAGCTTTGGATTTACAATTATAAGCTCATCAAGGTTCTGACCAACTGTTTTGCCATTTACATTAAGCTCATCAAGGTTTAGCTTTGATCTTAGCCGGGACATTATGGCCTGAACACCACCTGCCCTCTCAAAATCAAGCATATAGTATTCACCACCCGGCTTTAGAGAGATCAAATGGGGAGTACTTTTGCCAAGCTTGTCAAATACATCAAGAGAGAGATCAATATCAAATGCATGGGCTATAGCCGGAAGATGAAGAGTTGTGTTGGTACTGCCCCCAATGGCCATGTCGACCATGATTGCATTCTCAAACGATTCCATAGTTACAATGCTGCGAGGTGTTATATCTTCATTCACCAGAGAAACAATACGTTCACCGGATTCCTTTGCCATCCTTATCTTCTTTGCATCCGTAGCATGCGCCGTACCACAACCCGGAAGGCTTAATCCAAGGGCTTCTGCCATGCAAGCCATGGTATTTGCTGTATACATGCCAGCACAAGAACCTGCACCACTGCATGAACAATCTTCAAGCAACTTTAGTTTATCATCAGATGCCTGCCCTGAACGATATTCACCGATACCTTCAAAAACTGATATCAAGTCCCTGTACTCATCGTCTACGTATCCAGGGATCATGGGACCTCCTGTTACAACAATAGCAGGAATGTTCAACCTTCCTGTTGCCATCAGATGACCAGGGGTAATCTTATCACATGCAGTGATCATTACCATACCATCCAACTGATGACCTTGAAGGACAAGTTCTATGGAGTCCTCAATTGCCTCACGGCTTGGGAGTGAATATCGCATCCCTTCGTGCCCCATGGCTATACCATCACATATACCTATAGTATGAAACTCAAAAGGAACACCCCCAGCAGTCCTTATACCTGCCTTCACAGCTTCGGCAACCTTATCAAGATGGATATGACCTGGAATGAGTTCATTACGGGAATTTACAACCGCTATAAACGGTTTTTTCATTTCAGAATCAGTCACACCGGTTGCCTTCAAAAGTGAACGATGGGGCGCACGTTCGATTCCTTTCTTTGTCTTGTCACTTCTCATAAGAAAACCTCTTTTGTTGTTATCCTTAAACTAGTATAGTTAATTGAACAAGAACTATATAATAAATATCTGATGCCTGCCGGTCAATGTATAATATGTATGCTTTATGCAAGGAATCATACACACGGTATGAATGCATATGATATGTAAGAAATAGTATGACTTGAAAGGTCAGGAATAGTTTGATTCCTGAATACATGGCTTTTTAATACCTATTACGTCAGTTGTGATGTGAGTACACAATAATGAATATATATTTTTATATATTATTTTATACATATATAGATATATTTATATTTTTAAAGGATGAAACCAGAAAAGCTTCGAGATACAGGGATACTCCCCTTTATTTGATTTCTGGAAAATTGACATTACCAAGATAATTAAGAAAAAAACAATAATGCACAAGTATAAAGTTGTCTGTTTGCTGATTCAATTACACGGCTCAGATACTTGTTTGATATAGCATACATGCTTGGAAGCTTTTAACACCCAGAGTTGTTGTGATCTGACAAACATGATCGCGTGTCACAAAAATTAAGCGAAGAAGCAGTAGCTATATTAGGAATCGAGTATGATTGCACGCTTGTATCCATGAGATATAGACAGAGGATCTTAAGCTGCTTAACATAATGATATAACAGAATTATAAGTCAATAAAGAATATTACATAATATACATAGTTTATTGTAGGTATATAATACTATATATTTTAAAATAAACATACACATGTAAACAACTTATAGAAGCAATAACATGAAAACAGTAATCATAGACGGATATGTTGATGAACCTGCATGTTTTGGAGTACCACCGTTTATATCCCCTTACATAAGATATGTTGCAGGTGCTCTTCAAGACAGAGGAGTTCAAGAGAAAGACATACACTATTTTACAATTGATAGTATACGCGATGATCCAAATACTGCGGCAGACCACATTAAAAGAGCTAATACGGTCATAATCATAGCAGGAATGACCGTACCCGGGAAATACCTTCGTTCAACCCCGATAAATCCTGAAGAGATAAAGAACATATTCAGTGCCACAAAAGGTCTTAAAATACTTGGTGGGCCCATAAGACTTGGCTTTTCTCTTGAAGGCGGGAAAAAGGCCCTGAATGTAATTCAAACTAATAATGACATCATATTCTGTAAAAAGGATATTGAAGCATTTGTATATGATCTGTTTGGAGAAAACAACAAAGATGCACAAGATTGTCAGCACCGTTTCAGAACAGTGGAAGAGATAGGAAGATGGGGAACAAAAGGCGCATTCATGATCAATAAGCACCCAGAGTACCCAAATGTCATGTGCGAGCTTGAGACATACAGGGGCTGTGGCCGGCAAATACACTGTTCTTTCTGCACAGAACCATTCTACGGAAGCCCTGATCATAGACCTGTTAGTGATGTTATTTCAGAAGTATCGCAACTGCATACAAGGGGGGCAAGATTTTTCAGAATTGGCAGACAACCCGATATTCTTAGTTACCACGCCATGGACAAGGGTGGAGATACACCAGAGCCAGACCCACAGGCAATACTTTCCCTTTATAGAGGCATCAGAAATGTGGCACCCAAACTAAAAGTGTTACACATGGATAATGTAAACCCGGGAACCATAGCGGCTTATCCTGAACAATGCAGAGAGATAATTCACACAATTATGAAATATCACACACCAGGAGATGTTGCAGCTCTTGGAATGGAAAGTGCAGATCCTGAGGTAGTAAAGGCAAATGGACTCAAGGCCATGCCCGATGATGTGTTCGAAGCTATAAAGATGATAAATGAGCTGGGAAGAGCACCAGGAATTAATGGAATGCCACATATTCTGCCCGGCATAAATCTTGTTCACGGACTAAAGGGTGAATCAAAGAGAACATTTGAATTGAACTATGATTTTCTAAAACATGTACTGGAATCTGATATGTTACTTCGAAGGATCAACATCCGACAGGTGATGACCTTTTCAGGAACTGCAATGGAAAGAGAGCCTGATAGTGTAAGGAAACATAAGAATCTATTCCTGAAATATAAAGAGCGTATCAGAAAGGACATAGACATGCCCATGCTTAAAAAGATAGTTCCTAGAGGTACGATACTAAAAGATGTTCTGTGTGAGATAAATGATGGAAAAATTTGTTTTGGAAGGCAGATGGGGTCTTACCCACTTCTTATGGGAATTCCTTCTAATTTGCCAACTGGAAAATTTATAGATGTAACCGTGACCCGGCACGGCCACAGGTCCATTACTGGAGTCCCATTCCCACTTAATATAAACACTGCACCCTTAGCACTTATACAGGAATTGCCCGGGCTGGGAAAGAAACAGGCAGGGCTTGTGTATAATAAACTTCCTTTTTCCGATTCAGATGATTTAATAAAGCGAACAGGGCATAAAGGAATAATTCCTTACATCAAATTTTAAACCTGTTACATATTTTTAATTTTAGAATTAACTTGAGAAATCGAGCTACACAAAGCAAAATATTGTTTTAACAAAAAAAGTGAATCAAAAATAAAAAATTCCATCCTGCCTGCTATTGAAGGCATGATGGTTAATCAAGTCCTGGTTTGTTGCCACTTAAATATCCCATATCCAATAATAATTAACAGGACCAACAAGAGGAATCCATATAATAGGGTTTGGAAAATGGGTGATGTTGGTTCGGTTTCAACTGCCGGGATCTCATCATCAATTTCATCTGTGGGCGCAGGAAGAGGTTGTTCCTCTTCTTCCTCAGACACCAAATCAATGACCCTAGGTTCTATACATGTAGTACACTTGCTCCTCAGAATGGTTCGTGGCTCTAGTCCATAATAGTGACTGAGATCATTGGAACTAAATACAGTATCATTATACTCTGCACTAACAGTACCAAGATTAACATACTGACCCGCAGTGGCAGTACCATTATCAGTAACAGTATATGATGCACCAGGTCCAAGAGGACCTACTTCATAGAACAAACCAGTTACATTGTCAGTGACAGTAACATTACTAAGTGCTACATTACCTGTGTTAGTGATATTATAGGTCCAGGTAACTGTCTCGCCGATGATCATCT
>PXAV01000146.1 GCA_003565715.1 Methanosarcinaceae archaeon | reverse complement strand
CTTCCGATCTTTGATTTGATGCTATTGACACGCTTGTGGAAATAAGGTCAAAACACAGCACTGTAAGTAACGCAGGTCTTGACGTTGCAACAGGCGATGTTGGAGACATGCTTGAGAAAGGTGTAGTAGATCCGCTAAGGGTCAAGACCCAGGCCATCAAGTCTGCATCCGAAGCAGCAAAAATGGTTCTCAGAGTAGATGATATGCTTCGTGCAAGAAAACAGGAAATGATGGATGTCAAACCTGAGCACAACGTCCACAATTATGATATGGGGGGAATGATGTAAAGAGGAGAATCCCCTCTTTCATTTTTATTATTCACATATATTATTTATTATAATTTATTTTGTAGAAGTTCCTGTAATCTTCAATAGCCTTTTGTGCCTGTTCTGGATACCTTTTTAGCATGCACGCAAGGAAATCATCTTTTGATATGAACTCTTTCATTCTGTTTATGATTCTTGATGCATACTGTTTTGAAATGTCGTTGTCCTTTTGTATCTCAAAGGTAAGGCAGAGTGCATCCTGGCTGAAATAGTTGCGACGTATGTAAGGTGCAACAGAACCCAGTAAAACATTATTGTCCAGCCTGCTAAAAGCCGGCACTCCTATACGCTCTATCCTTTCAGGTTCAGTAAGATTAATCATGTTTTCTGCAGAATATGAATGTATCTCCACATAGATATCAGGCTTTAGCTCTTTAACTGCTTCTATGACAGGAACCCCTATCTCTGAAAAATACTTTTCATCAAGCGTTGATACATAGTCATCTCTGTTAACAAGTGGAATGATGGCAAGTGTGCCTTTCATCGGAGCCTCTATATTTTCGAGAATATCGGAAGTATCTTTCCATTCCTCACCGTGCATGCCTGCTACAAACAGTCTGATCGGTTTTCCATCTCCAAGTATCCGGTAGTTCATTTTTTGTGTGTCCTTTAAATGTACTATGGGCAATATGTAAGGATGCTCATTTATCTCTGTTTATCTTTAAGTTAAGTTTTAAATAATTTTAAAAAATTTGCTTCCTTGCAGTGATGTATGTCTCCTTCTTCTTAGATTCTATCACTTCAAGAATGGTTAATCCCATTGACATTAAATTTTCAATTACCGGCTCTCTTACTGTAGTATCATTTGTTTTTATAACGAGTAGAAGTTTTCCATTTTCACGTAGAAGCGGCAATATTCTTTCAAGAGCTATCAGTGCATCCATGGGCTCAAGGGTCATGTCACTTAATATCACATCGACCTGTTCATCTGACATTTCATTTAATGGCATATGGAAAACATCACCAAAAACAACGGCTATGTTGCTTCTCTCTTTTGCCAGCTTTTCGAGTTCATAACGAAAATCCTGACTATATTCAACACCTTTTACTGAACCTGCGATCTCAGATGCCAGCATTAAGAAACCTCCTGCACTTGATCCAAGGTCAAGGACCTGATCTCCAAAGGAAATTATCTCAGTAGCCTCCTGTATGTTCTTAAGCTTAAAATAGCCCCTGGGCAAATCGTATCCCTGCTCAACCTGAACATCAATGTTTTTCCGTATGTTCTTTGAAGGCTTTTTGCTAATAACTCCATCAACTTTTACGGTCCCTCTAAGAATTGCATCCTTTGCTCGACCCCTGGACCCGAAGTAGCCATTTTCAACAAGGTAGACATCCAGTCTCATGTTATGATTAATTAGTAACTTTACTATTTATATTATGAGTTCATAGTTAAGTCGCTTCATGAAGGAACAGGGGTATATGTTCCAACTGTATTTAAATGGTTTTAAGGGTGATTATCTGTTAAAGGCAATAATATTTGATATGGATGGTGTTCTTGTGGACTCTATGTCCTATCATGCCAAAGCTATTGGTAATATCTTTGAGCAGATAGGTGTGGAAATGGATCCAAATGAAGTTTTTGAAAGAGAGGGTGAGAGGACTGAAGATGTAATTTCCTATCTTCTTGAAAAGGGATCAGTTGATACTTCTATATATGATGTTCAGGATATATTGGAGAGGTATATTGTTGAGTTTAACCGTATAGTTGAGATAAGAGTTTTTGAAGGTATGAAACGCTGCCTTGAGGGTCTAAAGGACAGATTCGACCTTGCTGTGGTATCAGGCTCAGATAGACCTATCGTAGAGGATATCATCTATTCGGAGTTTCCTGGTATATTCAAAACCATTGTTACAGGTGACGATGTTAAACAGGGTAAGCCAGCACCGGATCCTTATCTCAAGGCAGCTGGAATACTGGGGATCCAAAGTGATGAGGGGCTGGTAGTTGAAAATGCTCCAATGGGAGTGGAAGCGGCCAAAGCGGCAGGTTTGTGTTGCGTTGCAGTGCCTACCTACCTTGACCCAGAAATGTTTTACAGGGCTGATAAGGTCCTGAAAGACCACGTCCAGCTTTTAGATTTCCTTTTTGACCTTGACTCCTCGTACAAATGTGCTCAATCCTCAAAATCATAATTGCACTTGATACCACTTTCATCAGAACACAGGTTGCAAGAGACACATTTTGCAATATCTGTTTTACCACTGTATATATTCTCGACAAGTTCAGGCTCACAAATAAGTGGTCTGCACAAAGATATCATATCTGCATATTTTTCTGAAAGCATCTTGTCCATAACAACTTTTGAACGCAGGCCACCGACCAGGATGACGGGGATATCCACAGCTTCCTTTATCATCTTTGAATAGTCCCTGTAGTATGCTTCTTCTTCATGTGTTTTTATTTTTGTCCTGAATAATTCATCACTAGCTTCAACTATTCCTCCGCTGACCTCTATTGCACAAACCCCGCTTGCAGCAAGAATTTTTGCTATATCGACACATTCCGGAGCATCAAGTACATTCTTTTTATCTTTTGGGAAACCATCGGTTGCATTCATCTTGACCATAATGGGAAAATCTCTGTCATCTGTGATCTCCCTTATACGGTTTATTATGTCCACTATTATCTGTACTCTTTTTTCAGTAGATCCTCCCCACCTGTCAGTCCTTCTATTCGTATATGGGGAAATAAAACTGCTAAGCAAAAATCCATGGGCACAATGTAACTGCACTCCATCAAACCCTGATTCCTTTGCTCTTCTTGCTGCATTGGCAAAATCATCTATTGTTGCAAATACTTCATCCTCTGTCATTTCCTCAGGGGTTATCCCTGTTGTGCGGACAGTTACAGCAGAAGGGGCAAATAACATTGGATTTTGAGCAGTTAGCATTGTCTGTCGTCCACCATGGGATATTTGCATAACGATTTTACTTTTGTACCTGTGTACACCAAATACAAGCTCTTTGTAAGAAGCGATGAACCTGTCATCATATATCCCCTGCTGCAGCCTGTCGCTTTTTCCCTGAGGATTGACATATGCATAGCCTGTTATTATAAGTCCCACTCTGTTGCGTGCAAGCTCACTGTAGAGTTCTCCCAGCCTTTCAGTTGGACTGCCATCAGGCTCTGCCATCCATTCATGAGTTGCTGAGCGTACAAAACGATTTGACAATTCAAGTTTTCCTAATTCAATGGGTTCAAACAACATAAAGAGCTATTGAAGGCCGTTGTTTATATCTTTTTCTTAGTTTTGTGGATATATTGCATCATCGATCTCTTCTTTTAGGAACTCGTTGTTAATCCTGTACACAAGCAGTGATAAGAAGAGTAGTATAAACGCAAGCATATTGGTCATAAGGGTGAATTGAAGTGAGGTACCTTCAAGGCCACCGCCTATACTTCCATGTGCAGATCCTCCAAACATAAGTGGGTGATGCGAACGCCAAAGACGTATGGAGAGAAAACTCAAAGGTACAGAGATAAAGCCAACAATACCAAAAACAGCCGCAAGTCTTGCTTTTTTTTCCGGGCTCTCAATTGCCTGGCGCAGCATCAGATATGCAAGATATATCAGAAAAAGTGCAAGGGATGTAGTAAGTCTGGGTTCCCATATCCAGTACCATCCCCAGGCAGCTTTTGCCCATATAGAACCTGTAACAAGTACAAGAAAAGCAAAAACAACTCCTATCTCTGCAGAAGAGTGGGCTACGATATCCCATGTTCTGCTCTTTTCTTTTAGATGCAATATACTTGCAATGAAAACCACTGAAAATGCCATATATGCTACTATTGCAATAGGCATATGAAAATAGAAAATGTTAAAACTACTATCAAGTATCTCTCCCATCTCTCCCCTCATTGGTGGCAGATAGAAAAAGATCATCAACATTGCAATTAACATAACAGGTGCAGTGATAGCTGTAATAGTCTTTTCTTTTTTTCTGTTTATCAGCATACTTATTCCTGTGCCTTATTGATGCTACTTGCTTAAATGCTTTTCATAGGTATTATACATATATTATTTGTTCTGTATGTCAGGGCTATAATCTCAATCCATTATAGTGTATTCAAATACCATGTAACCCACAGCAAAGAACACCAGGCAATAAACAAGAAGTAAACGTATCTCTGGCACTATATCTGCTATGTTAGCTCCGGAAAGTAATTTTCCGGTTGCCATTACAGCGGGTATAATCACAGGTATTATAAGAGGGAGCAGAAGCACAGGAAGCATTATCTCTCTTGTTCTTGTGTTAACCGATAATGCCGAGAGGAGTGTGCCTACACTCATAAATCCCAAAGTTCCCAGAAAGATGACAATTGTAAGTCCAAATACAGCCGTTATATTGTAGTTGAAAAGGATAATGAATATAGGAATTGTGAGCAACTCGACAACGAACATAATAGTAGCACCTGATATTGTCTTTCCTGTATATATTGATCCTCTGTCCACTGGGGATAGTTTAAGCCCTTCAAGACAGCTATTTTCCATTTCTGATGCAAATGAGCGGGAGAGCCCAAGAGTGCCTGCAAAGATAAAAGCTATCCACAGAACACCCGGAGCAAGTTGTACAACCATTTCCGGCTGTCCCAGTATATCACCAAATGAAATGCTAAAGATCACAATTACCATGAGTGAGAAGATGAGCATGGAGTTTAGCATCTGTTTTGTGCGGAACTCCGCTTTGAGGTCTTTTACTGCTATGTAGATGCTGGTTATCATATTATCAGCCATTTCAAGTTCCACTGTTCATCCTTTAAAGGTTATTTGTACCTTCTGCATCGGTATCATTTTTAACAATGGAGATATATGTTTCCCTGAAATGTACAGAGCTTGGAATGTCCTTTTTTAGCATATCGAAGCTTATATAACCCCTATCCATTATTAGCATGCGATCACAGACCTTAAATGCCCTTTCAATATTATGTGTTATCATTATTCTTGTAATTCCTAAAGTTCCGGTGCTTATCAGAACCTTTTCGAAGTTCTCAGCTGCATGCTGATCAAGACCTGTATAAGGTTCATCCATAAGCAGGATTCCTGGTTCATGTAGCATTGCCCTTGCAATTGAAAGTCTCTGTTTCATACCTCTTGAGAAAGACCCTACTCTATCATCAGCACGTTGAAACAGGCTTACATTTTTAAGTAGCTCATCAACCCTATCATGTATGTCTTTTCTTTTCATGCCATACATTTGCGAGAAGAACACCATATTCTCCCTGGCTGTAAGCTCTTCATACAGGTACGTCTCATGGGAGATAGCACCTATAATTTGCCTTATTCCTGCAGGGTTTGTACTACAATCGATGCCATTCACAACAACATTTCCGTTTGTAGGCTCAATGATCGTGGATATTGTTTTCAAAAGAGTGGTCTTTCCAGCTCCGTTTGGACCAAAGATTGCAACGAATTCGCCTTTTTTAATCTCAAGGTCTATTTTGTTCAACACTCTTCTCT
>PXAV01000109.1 GCA_003565715.1 Methanosarcinaceae archaeon | reverse complement strand
GTGCAAGAACAACAGATGCGGTCGGCATTGGGTGCGCGCGCGTGCATGTGTGTGTGTGCGTGTGTGTGTGTGCGTTCGTGTGTGTGTGTGTGTGTGTGTGCGTGTGTGCGTGTGTGTGCGTGTGTGTGTGTACAAACAGTGTTTATCGATAAGACCTAATCCTCATCCGGAAGGCCAGAGTTGATATTACATATAGAACAGGTAGAAGACATATCATTATCGGATTCGTTCAATACAGTATCCACTGAACGTGTACCTTCTGCAAGCACAGCTGCAGTAGAAACTGTACTGGCTATGAGTACAGAGTCAAATATCTCTTCCCTGGATATACCAAGCCTTTTAGCCACTCTCACGTGAGTCTTAAGACAATGTTCACAACGCAGAGCAGAAGCTACAGCTATGCATATTAGTTCAACTGTCCTGGGGTCCATCCGCTTGAACTCACGCATTACACTGTTCTCATATATCATACGTGATATGAAAAGTTCCGGCATGTCCTTCATAAAATTAATTATATAGGGAATCTCACCATACCTCTTCTCTACTTCTTCCAGCATCTCATCTACAGCTTCCTCTGGCTCTTTATCAAGGATCTCTTTTATCTTATCCAGTTCCATAATATCCCCAATTGAATAGTGGCAGTCTCATGCAGTAAATCCTACTTCTGATTCCCTTTTGATCTTGACCAATATATAATTTTTCATCTTTGAAGGTGTGATATCAGCCATATCCAGGAGCTTCAGGCCCTCATCGAACTCAAGCTTCTCAACTTTCTCATGGAACTTGTCATAGGGGAGTTTCACGCGAAGCCCATCAAGCTGAAGTGTAACAGGAGCAGGAGAATACACATCAAATATCTCTGGTATCTGCTCATGTATCTCCTTCATTACCCTTGCCGGCAATACCGCAAGGGGATCTTTTGAAAGATCCTCACGCATCTTCTCCACTACTTCAATGACTTTTTCCAGGAGAACATCCAGAGAATCAAGTTCACCACTTTTTCGCATACGATGAGCAACCCTTCCAACGCCACCAACATACAGATCCGCATTTGGTATATCCCGGGTTTTCAGGTCAGATGGTCCCCCGGTGACTATTTTGGGAATGTCTACACCCTCAAGTAGTTTTGGCTTCTTGTTCCTTATGCAATCACTGAAGGTACCAAAAGAGAAAACTGCCAGATCATGTTCATTGATGAGCCTTCTTTCATAGTTAGCGGACAAAGACACCCTTCGGCCCATTCCCCTTGCAAGACCTATCATATTGGTATTGGCACCACCCCTGCGCATATATTCTGCAACGTCACAGGCAGAATGTGGGAGGTGATGAGATGCCAGGGTAGGAGACACTACAGCGATCTCAGTACCTGTTAACGGAGCTCTTGTAAGGTCACCCAGGAGTTTCTTTCCAAGTTCCTCTATAAGGTGCACATCATCCCGGGGTATGAGCATCACAAGGGTTACCTCTGTTGCTGCAGGCACCTTCTGTATGAGATAGCCCCCAAGGTCCTCAAGGAGTTCTGTTATAAGCGTGTGTTTGTGTATACCACCCTCATAGATATATGGTTCCAGTATAGCTGACATTATTTTGCCTCTCTGAGCTCTTTAGCTATTTGTTGTGCCTGCTGTATCCATTCTGGCTTAAGTATATCCTCACTTGCGGCAAAAACAAAGACATTGTCGTCAATTGAATGATATCGCACCCTGAAACCCTCAGGTGTGGCCCTTATAGCCATTTCCACCAGCCTTGACTGGAGAGTCTTTCGAGGGTCTGCCACAACCAATTCCTTAAGTTGATCCAGCTCAGCATCCATGTCCTGTGCATTAACTACCAGTGTCCTCCTTTCCGGCTGATAGACCTTTGTACGTCCATATCTGGCCCAGAGCTTCTCCAGTAGCTCTGGAAGATATTTTTCCTGCTCAATGCTTATTTTTATCTCTTTTTTTACAGAGCTACCTACTTCAACAGTGCCCATATCTGATATTTTTACAGTGGGCTGACTGCCCCTTAGAAGAACAGCCATCTGAAAGAGTGAATCCTCGGGTCTGACAACTACTTTGATCCTCCCGATTGCACCTCCAAGCACCAGTTCAGTAATGATATCTGCAACTATGCTCTTGTATGCATCGCCTTCCTCTTTGACAGAGGATTCTACAATGAAGGTCTCAAGAGCTTCCATAAAAATTACTCCTCCAAAAATCCGGATGCAAGCAACGCACTACCAACAGCACCTATAAGATGGGAATTTGGAGGTACAAGCACATCTATCTTCAAAAGCTCTCCAAGGGCCTTTGGAACCCCTTCTATCAGAGATGAACCACCAACAAGTATCAAGGGTTCCTTCACATCAACTTCCTGTAGCTGTTGTTCAAATATCTGCTCCACCACGCTATGACATGCTGCTGCAGCAACATCCTCGGGTGTTGAGCCTTTTGCAAGTGAGTTCACAAGGGACTGGATACCAAAGACTATACAATAACTATTCATACTCACATTCTGCTCCATACCTTTAACAGCAAGATCACCAAGTTCAGTTATATCCACACCAAGCCTTTTTGCTGTCATATCAAGAAAACGTCCGGAAGCACCTGCACAGATGCCGCCCATGGTGAACATTCCGGGAATGCCATCCTCCACTGATATAGCCTTGTTGTCCATTCCGCCGATATCTATAACAGTTGCCGAACCCTGCTGCTTATCTGCAAGATAGACAGCTCCCTTTGAGTTGACAGTGATCTCTTCCTGTATAAGGTTGGCATTGAAATGTTCACCTACAAGGAAACGTCCGTATCCTGTGGTACCCATGGCCTGGATGTCCTCCTTTTTAAGACCTGCCTCTTCCAATGCAGAATTCAATGCTTCGGTCGCGCTGTCGATCACCTTGATAGTAGGAACCCAACCGGAGCCTAGTATTTGGTTATCCTTCATTATAACAGCTTTTGTGGTCGTGGAACCTGAATCTATGCCTGCAGTAAGACCACTTTGCTTCTCCCTTGCAAGTAGATGTCTGCGCCTTGCTATGGTCGTGAGGGCTTCCATACGAGTAAGCAGTGTAGCAGCCGTAGTACGTTCAGTAAAGGAATAACTGATAACCGGAAGTGTAGAATGTTTGTTAATATAACTACGTACCTCGTTCCTCACAATGGCTGCCTCTGCACATCTGAAACAAGAAGTGATAAAAACACCATCCACATCAGTGATACCTTCCACCACAGCAGTTGCCCTTGCCATCATAAGCCGAAGATCTGGGCTTGCTGCTTCAATTCCAAAATCCTTCCCGATATCATCCAGTATATCGACCTCTATTTCAGGGTATACTAGCTTTGCATTTACACTTGAGGCAACAGACTCAAGCTCACCATGTACCCCTGCATATTCCGAGCCACAAGATACAAGGGCCACCTTTGCAACAGCCTCATCCTTCATTCTTTACCCTCCTCTTGTTGGGGTAAAGACCTTAGGAACTCTGCTATACGGTAAACAAATTCCTGCCCTTCTTCATCCGTTTTAGGGAAAGCGAGTTCAAGAACAGGCATGTCACGGGTTCTTATAAGATACTTGGTGAGTTCATTTGTGCGAGCACATCCCATGCATCCAAATGCCATGGGAGACTCACCAACGATAATACCAGCCTCTGATCTTTCAACCATTGGACCGATCATGGACATCCTGCCCCTTACACCTGCCGGAACTTCCACAGCAGCATATTTAAGCCCGAGTTTTGGCTCCTCTGCGGTAATGTTCAAGGGAGGGGAGTCGACGCCTACCGTAGATATCTTTTCCTTTATTTTTTCCATCATGGCAAGAGGTGTATGACCGAACCTCTTAACAAGATCAGAAAGTATCAGGCTGTTTGTGGGGTATATGATAACATTTGCCATTGTATCGCCTCATAAGCTGGATTCGATTATATCCTGAATGTCTTTTATTTCCAGTTTTTTCTTTTCTTCCCTCTTCCTGAGAGGTGTATCCCTTTCATATTCATCAAGAGCTTTTCCAATAATGGGGAGCATCATTGCTTCTTCCTTTAAGAAATAGAAACCCGGCCTTGAACCACCTCCCCTTGATGCGCGGCAGCGCCTGTCATCTCCAGGAGGGAAGCCCCTTTCTTTAACAAATATGTGGTTCTTATCAAGGGAAACGACCTCGTTTACAACCTTGTCGACAGCGTCACTGGGACCTGTTACCATTGTCCCAAAGCACGTTTCCTTGATCACTATCTCTGTGCTGGACTCATATATCCTCATTGCAGCATCTATAGGAAGCACACTGTCTGAACTTGTGACAACCAGCTTTGTTATGATATCCTTATTCTCCTGAGCCATTATTATTCCACCTTCCCACTTTCAAGGATATACATCACATCCCCCTCTTTCAGATGCTTGAGCTTATCAATGTCAAGTATCTTACCGATTATATTAGTATTTGCAAATTTCTCCCCTGTAGGACCAAAAAGGTCATCATCCATGGTCTTTACACCTATCATGCCTGCCCTTTTTGCAGCCTGGTTGGTCACACCTATCTCTCCGGCGATTGTTTTGCTGGGAGTGTTCTCAGGCAGGACCTCCTTATAGGATTCTGCGGTTTTCTCTGACTTGAACATAAAAGTGTTCTCATATGTCATCATTACCGGAAGCAAACCCACTGGATCATATTGCAGGCCCACTGCATGTCTGAAAAAGTCAAGTGTCCTTGGGGCCAGTTCATCATATAGTCTTACCTCCACAAGTTTTTCAGGGTCCACACTGTGCAAAGTTACCTCACCTGCCTGAAGGATCTCGATGGTTGTTGAAGGCGTTTGTTTTACGATAAAACCATTATCATCTTTATAGCCCTCTCTTGTAACTTTAATCCCGGCAGGTCTCATTTCCTTCTCAGCAGTTTTATTGGTCTTACCAAGAAGCATGATAGGATCTGGAACAGACTCCACCATTATTCTATGCCCGCTTTTTGCCATTTTTGCAAGTTCGATGCCTTTTACAACATGCCCTATTACAGAGTGCATGATAGAAGATGGGCGATCAGCTGTGGATATGTACAATTTTCCTGCTCCATACCCAACGGTCCTGACAAACACAGAGCCAGTTGAGCGTGATTCAAAATTCTCGTAAGTTATAAGTTCTCCCTGGAAACGATGATCAGATATGAAAGAAGTGGATACGAAGTCTACATTGAAGCTTCTGTTCCGGGTTACAGTGAAAAAGAACTCTGCACCTTCTGGTGCCAGAGGGTCCATTTCGATTTCAACATACGTGAATATCTTAGAGCCATCCTCTATTTTAGTGGACATGTCCGGAGTGAATACATGCTCACCTGCTGCAGTCCATTCGATCACAGCCTCTACAGACAATATCCGGTCGGCTCTGACAAAATCAGAAAGAACATGCTTACCACTTATAAGCCTTGCAAATACGCCATCCTCAGCAGCCCCATACTCAGAAGAATGTTTTGCCTTACTAACTATCAGGTGAGTGTTAGCAGGATCACCCCCCCCAGCACCAAATAACAGATTGAATGAACCCATATCACTATTACCGCGTATTGGCTCCATATCTGTACTAAATGGTCCAAACGCAAGAGCGTCCTTACTTGTCCATCTTACAGGTACATCAGTGAGATCTTTAAGTATAGACTTCCATCTTTTTGAAGAAACGGATGATTCATCCAGCAGCTCTATCTTGAACTCACCCTTACTTGTCTTCACAAGATATTCCACACTTGCCTGGGATCCAATATCCTCTCTTTCTATAAGTATTCCCACTGAAGTGCCTTCTTTATAAGGAGCCTCTGAAATCCTTATTGCGTCCTCAAGTGTCGATCCAGATGGTAGTTTTATTTCTATTCCGTTGACATATACCGTTATCTCACCACTCATCTCAAACCCCTCCATATTTCGAATAAATATCATGGATCAACTGCAGCTTGAATTCTCTCTTCATCGGTAAGTTCAGAAAGGACGGCATTTGGAGCACCTATACTTACAATCTTCCCATCCCTCATAAGAGCCACCCTATCACAGATATCTTCAAGGAAGTCTATGTCATGGGACACGATCAAAAAGGTGTTTCCCATATCCTCACGTGATTTTAGAATTGATCTTGTAACCTCTTTCTTAGTAAAGGGGTCCATTGTTCCTGTTGGCTCATCCATTATTATGATCTTTGGTTCCTTGATAAGTATCTGAGCCAGTGCAACCCTGTGCCTTTCACCCTCACTGATACCATCTGACATCTTTGAAAGTACAGATCTTGCCTTTTCTTCATTAAAACCTGTGGCTATCAGAGTATTGATCGCTTTTCTCACAGCAAGCTCATAAGGAAGATCGATTCCTATTGATTCTGTAAGGTTATCTATTATAGTCCTGTGGGTATACAATCCATATTCCTGGTGTAATATACCCATGTATTTTACAGCACGCCCTCTGTGATCCGGCCCTGGCCTTTTCATGTCCACCCATTCTTCCCCTATACGTACATGTACCTCTCCTTTTGTTGGCTGTACAATTCCCATAAGGGACTCAGAGACAGTTGTCTTTCCTGCGCCACTGGTACCCGCAAGTCCAAATATCTCACCTTCATTCACTTCAAAGGAAACATCATCAACAGCATATACAACACCCCTGCTTACAGAGATATATTTCTTGACAAGGTTTTCCACCTTGATGATAGCATCTCCAATTGAAACGTCCGTTCTTTTTTCAACAGAGTCGATAAGCTGCATGAATTCCTTAGCTATATCAGTGGGTGAACCCTCACTGACAATAACCCCATCATCAAGGATTATGGCCTTATCAGCTATGTCCTCTACAACCTCGGGCCAGTGAGATGTAATTACCATAGTTACATTGTAATCTTTTACAGCTTTTGATATCACATCATGTACAACCTGAGCTGTCTTTGGATCAAGGGTCCCCGTTGGTTCATCAGCTATAAGGAACATAGGATCCCTTACAAGCTGGCGTGCAAGCACCACCCTCTGCTTCTCACCACCACTAAGGTCGCGTGCCACGTGTAGCATGCGATGAGAAAGCTGCACATTTTCCAGCAGTTCCACAGCTCGGGACATAGCGGTTTCACTGCTAACACCGATCTCTGTTAAGGAGTTTACCACATTTGTAATTACGTTGTCATCACCATAAAGGGCAAAGGTACGCTGAAGCATGATAGCTATCCTTTTGGTTACATCACGCCTTATAGTATCATGTAAATGAAGTTTGATAAAGTCAACTTCAAAAGGATTTAGAGTATCACTACCGCAGGAGCATTTATCTCCAGCCTTACTGGGTGGTTCGACATGACCACATTTTTTACATCTTGCAAGATGATAGATTACCTCACCACTAATATTTTCATACTCTTCAACACCGCGCAGGACATGCATCAATACAGTTTTACCTGAACCGCTTTTGCCAAGGATACCCAAAACCTCTCCTTCGTTAATGTTCAGGTTTATATTCTTGAGAACTTTTACACCATCAAATTCCAGTGTCAGGTTTTTGACTTCAATGAATAATGCCATTTGATTACCTCCGTCCAGGGGTGCACAGGAGTCTTACCCCACTAGTCAACATGCATATCTACCCAAATTACTTAACGGTTTTGTAGATAATATACAAAGCTAGCCATATTGAAACCCATACAGACCTGATCACAAGTTATTATAGATTTTTTAAGAACTTATGTTTGATTATTTTACTCAGTACATAAACATAACGCATCCATTATCAATCAGAACTTCTAAGACATTTGATAATTTAAAATTCAGAGTTTGTTCTAAAGAGCCCATTCCTTTACAATTTCCACAACATCTAAAATATTATATACTACAACATCTGCAGCATCAATCAATATATCCGGCCTTTCATCTCCCTGCTGAGAACTAAGAATACTCACATCAGCTGCCCTTAAAGCCAGAATATCGTTCATTCCATCACCAACCATGAAAACCACATCATGATCCTTTTTAAGCTCCTTTACAATATGCTCTTTATCATGCGTTGAAGCAACAGGATAAACACATTCAAGAGGTACTGAAAGGGAAATAGCAAGCTTTTCTAGGTTATGCATATCGTCTCCTGATGCAATATATATGTCTGCTCCAATATCCTGAAGGTGACGGATTGTCCTGGGTGTACTGGAGTATATCTGACCACCGGTACTAAGCACATATATAACCTTATATTCCTGAATGTCAACAATGATCCCTGATGCAAGGTAATATATATGTGGACAACGGGCCTTCACAAGGGATATGACGCCTTTAAGGTCACTCACTTTTATAATGTCTTTTTTTATTATATCGTAGACAGCTTCTATTTCAAATGGGCTGCTTGAGCAGCTTATCCCCAATAAGATTTTATTAACATCTATGAACTCATTTAAACCCATATCAGGTTCACTAAGAAGGAACTCTTCAAAATGTGTACGCAATACGACCAATGCCCTGTTGGGTCTCTTAGCTACAAGAAGTGTGCTTTGTATGTCCTCCAGTATGGAACCGGATTTCATATCCTTTGCAACACGGTACATATTCAACAGCGTCCCTGCACTGTCAAAAACAACAGCAACACGTTTTTGCATAGACAATGATTGGATTTATCAGATATACATTTAATTATCATGTCATTAAAAAAAAGATAATGAACATTATTTGTACCCGGACAAATGCTAATATGTAAGAAACTACAAATATTGGCCAGTGAGCCATGAACAGAGTAAATAGAATAATAACACTCTTAATAGTGTTTTCTCTTGTGATACTTGCGGCAGGCTGGATTAGTGGCAATCAAACCGAGCAGAAGATACTGAATCCACATCCATGGGGCCAGACCCCCATTACTGTTCACATAGATGACAAAAACGTACCTGAACACTATAGTCCAAGCTATAGGAAAGATGTAGAAAGAGCTCTTGAATATTGGGAGATGGGAGGCAATGGAAAGCTTGCATACCAGGCTTACTTTGAGATGGTTGATAGTGATAATGCAGACATAGTGATAATGTGGGTCGACAATCTTGAAAGGGACATTGGTACAAATGAAGGTGTTGCCGGAATTACACAGATATACGAGCGTGATGGACGATATGACCGTGTTGTCATAATACTTGAGACAAGTAACTATCGTGGATACTCAAGAGTACAGTATGGAAATACTGCCATGAGGGAAATAGCTGCACATGAGATAGGACACGCGCTGGGCCTTGGCCACAGCACTGATAAAAAAAATATAATGTACCCCACATATGAGCGCAGAGAAGAGATCAATCCACTTCTTCTGGAATCCACATGGCCCCTACTTTTAGTTGTAACGATAGTTGCATCAATAGTGATTATACACCAGGGCATTGCATGGGTTCGCTACAGGAAAAGGAGAGAATCACTGGAAGATGAGATTTTCAAAGATGAAAACAAAGAAAGATGAAAGCCTGTTAAAGGATATATTGAGATACTTCTCAGGAGATAGAGTGGACTTTTCAGAACACATCGTAGATCTGTCCAAACTTACAACATTTCAGCGCATAGTGCTTGAGGAAGTAAGGAAGATACCTTATGGGCAAACAATAACATATAGTGAACTTGCAATCATTATAGGTAAAGAGGGAGCTTACAGGGCTGTTGGAACTGCTGTTTCCAAAAATCCCTACCCTATTATAATTCCGTGCCACAGGGTGGTTTCATCTTTAGGAGCCGGTGGTTTTTGTGGAGAAAGTTGTGGCAGTATGGTAGAACTTAAGAAGAAAATGCTGGATATGGAATCAAGTAACATGGAGAATGAAGTATAATAACAAGATAATAACAATAAGAATGAAATAAGAGGTTAGTAGCCGGATATTGTACTGCTATTAGCACAATAATATCAAATGGTCAAATAATTAACATCTTATGATTTTTTAGTGCCCACATAGACTAAGTAGCAAAAGGAGCAGAGAAATGTATGGATGGACAGGAAGGACTGTAATAGTAGACCTTGCACAGAACTCGGTCACCGAAACAAGGACCAGGAAGAAATACGCAGAGCATTTCATAGGAGGCAGGGGTCTGGGATCCAGGATGATGCAGGATATGGCTGAACCGGACATGGACCCTCTGGACCCGCAAAGCCCTATCATATTTACAACTGGTCCACTTACAGGAACCGCGGCTCCAATGTCCGGACACTTTTCAGTGACTTGTAAGTCTCCCCTCACATCCACGATATTCAGTACCAATGTCGGAGGGCACTTTGGACCTGAAATGAAGTTTGCAGGACTTGACGCGCTTGTCATCAAAGGCCGGGCCAAAGGACCGGTCTATCTGCACATTTATGATGAAGAGGTTGAGATACTTCCAGCGGACCATCTCTGGGGAAAGAACAGCACCCAAACCACCGAGCTGCTTGGAACGAAAGGAAAGGTCGCATGTATCGGTAGAGCAGGAGAGAACCTTGTCAGTTTTGCAAATATAACCAACGATAGTATGTATTCAAGCGGTCGTGGAGGACATGGAGCGGTCTGTGGTTCTAAAATGCTGAAGGCCTTGGTTGTAAAAGGAACCAATGAAGTGGAGATTGCATATCCGGATGATTTTGAAAAAACTGTGCAAAAAACCAAAAGACTGCTTATTGCAAATCCCCCTGCTTCAAAAGGCCTTGCTGTCTATGGTAGTTCAGCTTTCATGGACATACTTGATAGTGCAGGGATAATACCAGCAAACAATTTCAAATACAAACACTTTTCCAGAGCAAGAGAACTGTCCGGAGAGAATGTTAAAATAAAATACGGTCCTTATCAGACATACTGCCATGCATGTCCCATCGGGTGCATAAGACTTGATGAACATGGTACTCCAGTTCCTGATTTCGATTCTATATGGGCTTTTGGGCCTAACATTGGCAATGATGATATCGAAATTATAAGAGATATGGGTAGATTATGCTTTGAATACGGCCTGGACCCTCTTTCCTGTGGATCTTCAATTGCATCCTATATGGAAGTCAATCCCTGGGTGCAGATGGATGAACTAAAGGGAATCATAATGAAGATTGGTAGTGGTGGACATGATCTGTGTAAAGGTGCACATGCATACCTGTGCACTGTGGGGAAGGAGGGATATAGCACCTCGGTCAAAAACCTTGAGATTCCCGGATATGACCCCCGGGAAATTGCAGGAATGGCTATAGCATATGCAACGTCCAATACCGGAGGAAGTCACCTTAGCGCTTTTATGCCGGGGCCTGAACTAATAGGAAAACCAATATTACTTGACAGAAAAAGTTCAGATGGAAAACCAGCCCTTGTCCAATATTTCCAGAACCTCACAGCAACCCTGGATTCGCTTGTAATGTGCCCGTTTGCCATGATGGCCATCGGTGAAGATGAATTTGCAGAGATGATAGGTAATGTAACAGGGAAAGTATATTCAACAGAGGATGTCCTCAGATCAGGAGAGAGGATATACAACCTTGAAAGAATATTTAACATAAAGGCAGGATACTCAGTAAAAGAGGATACACTTCCCGACAGGTTCTTTGGGACCGATGGGGTAGATAGGGAGGCATTAAAGAAGAGTATTAAGGAATATTATCATTTCAGAGGATGGGATGAATTAGGAGTACCTACAAGTGAAAAACTAAAAGACCTACAAATAGATGCATATCATAATGATCTATCGCACTGAAGTGGCACATAGATATGATAACCACATAAACCTTTATGTGAAACTGTACTCGTTTATATGTATTGTTTAACATCCTGTTGCATGTGATCTATTAGAAGGTAAATGTTTATTCCTATTCTGGAAAAATCAGAATCAAAGGTTAAATTATTATATAGATAAGGGATTATAGCCATAACTTCTAATCTTATAGATGATTGTTGAAATAATGGAGGATTCCAAGTGAAAATTCAAGTTGAGATCAAAGAACTAAAAGAGGGAAAGTATGTCGTCGTTGACGATGAAGCGTGCATAATCAAGAGCATTTCCAAATCAAAACCAGGCAAACATGGTTCAGCAAAAGCAAGGGTAGATACCATTGGGCTTTTTGATGGACAGAAAAGAACCATATTAGGTCCTGTATCTGACAAGGTATACGTTCCTGTCGTTGAAAGAAAGAATGCACAGGTACTTTCTACCGCAGGGAATATAGCACAGCTTATGGACATGGGGGATTTCTCTACATTTGAGATGAATATCCCGGATGAGTACAAGGACAGGGTCAGGGAAGGAGAAGAGGTTTCTTACATAACCGCAATGGATAAGATCAAGTTCGATATTAGGTAATCGTGCATCTTAGCCTTGTTTTTTTAGTGAACATGTTCTACAAAACTGAAATGATGGACGCACTTGCAGATTACAAGGCTGCAAGGTATGTTATATTCGGAGTTCCCTTTGATGGCACATCATCATTCAGACAGGGAAGCCGCTGGGCTCCTGATGAGATGAGAAAGGTCTCTGCAAACTTTGAGACATATAATGCCTATTTTGACATCGATTTTGAGGACCTGCTCATCCACGATGCAGGAAATCTTGAGCATTATTCATCAGTCGACCAGACCCTTGAAGATCTCTATCATGCTGTAAGACCAATAGCCAGGGATAAAAAGTTACCCATCATGCTTGGGGGTGAACATTCGCTTACATATCCCTGCGTCAAGGCATGTTCAGAAGAAGCAGACGAAGATATTGGTTTTATTGTTATGGATGCCCACTTTGATCTGAGGGAAGAATATGGCGGCATAAGGAACAACCATGCATGTGTTTCAAGGCATGTGCTGGATGACATCACAGACACCTATGTGACAATAGGTGTAAGAAGCGGTCCAAAGGAAGAATGGGATTTTGCAAGGGATAGTGGCATCAAACACTATACATCGGATGATGTAAGGGATATGGGCATAAAAAAGGTAATCTCAGAAGTAAAAGATTACCTTGGGGCTAAGAAGATATATCTATCCCTTGATATGGATGCTCTGGACCCTGCATATGCACCCGGCCTTGGTACCCCTGAGCCTTTCGGTCTTACAGATATCGATGTACGCGAGCTGATACGAGCTTTTGCACCGATATCTGTAGGCTTTGATGTTGTTGAAATAGCACCTGAATATGATAAAGGCATAAGCGCACTACTTGGTACCAAACTCCTACGTGAGTTCATTGCAGCACATGCTGCAAGTGAAAAGTAACCCGGTCTAAGATCAGCTGCAGATTCTTCTGTAGCCTCTATTTTTAGTAAACTGTTAGAGATGTTGGTTATACCATGGGATTTAATGTCCGGCATGCTACAATGAACGACATACCGAAAATAATGCTCATAGAGCAGGAATCGTTCCATGATAATGTAATTGAAAGCAAGGACGTGTTCCAGGAGAGGATAGGTGTATTCTCAGAAGGATTTCTGATACTTGAAACTGAGGATAATATCGCAGGATACATATGCTCGGAGCTATGGGAGCATTCAGAAAATATAGATACTGAAAAATTAAGCCTCAACCACAAAATATCAGATACACATAAGAACACAGGCTCGGATCTTTACATAGCATCCATCGGGGTCCTTGGACGATATCGAGGCAAAGGGTATGGCAGTATACTGCTCAATGAGCTTGAGGAAAGGGTAAAGATCACACATGATGTGTCTGCGATCTTACTGGCCGTATCTGTAAAGTGGGAAGCTGCAAGAGGGATCTATGAGAAGAATGGGTTTGAGGAAGTTCAGAGGATTAAGGGATTTTTTGAGGATGAAGACATATCCGATGCAATTGTTATGAAAAAGATACTCTGAAATGACATCAGACCTTCCCGATGATATATCCCCTGTAGATACAACCTTCAGTTAATTATTTACATACTACAGACAATGACGACATAGAGAATATGAACGATGAAATTGAAGTAGTATGTCCTTCATGCTCGCCAAAGATAAGCGTGTTGCATGATGTCCTGAAAGCAGGTCAGAATAAAATAGTCCAATGCCAGGAATGTGGAAACGTTCATCCGGCCACACTGGAAAGGACACGAGCATATGACATAAAGGTAATAATAAGCAAAGATGACAGATCATTTACCCGTAGAACCAGACTAACATCAGAAGACATTGTAAGAGTGGATCAGGAAATAATTGTTGATGATGAAGAGTCTGATGAGGTTTTTCCAATAATAGTAACCTCCATGGAATCGGAGGATAAAAGAGTGGAAAAAGCAAATGCAAAGGATATAAGGACCATCTGGGGAAGGGCCATTGATGAGGTCATAGTGAAGATAGCCCTGCATAGGGGCAAAACTACAGAGGCCCTTGAAAAAAGGGTCCCTGGTGGGTATGGGTTTGTAATCGGCAAGGAAGAGGTCGTTGACAAGGTAAAAGTGAGGATAAGGAAGATCAAGATAAGGGACGGAAGTCTTGAATCACGAGCTGGTACGGCTGTTGAAGCAAAGTACATAAAAAGGATATTTGCAGATGAAGCAGAAAGAAGAGGATGGGGAGAAGGGAGGACCTCATGGAGTATGAAAGGGAAAGGACGAACCTGGTAAAGTCGTTAAGAGAACGCAGGATAAGTGAAAGGACCTTAGATGCAATATGGAGGGTTCCAAGACATCTTTTCGTACCTTCTGTACATGCATC
This sequence comes from Methanosarcinaceae archaeon, assembly GCA_003565715.1. Classification (GTDB taxonomy): domain Archaea; phylum Halobacteriota; class Methanosarcinia; order Methanosarcinales; family Methanosarcinaceae; genus Methanolobus. The sequence goes on along the minus strand of PXAV01000109.1, from coordinate 8,224 downwards.
TAATGCATATATTGACAAACCATTAAATATAGGACATGCACAGACCATATCAGCTCCTCACATGGTTGCAATGATGTGTGACCTGCTTGAACTCTGTGAAGGACAGAATATACTTGAGATAGGGGCCGGGTCAGGATACAATGCAGCTGTAATGGCAGAGATAGTTGGGAAAACAGGAAATATATACTCTATAGAGCGCATTGAAAAACTTGCAGACTTTGCCCGCGAGAAACTTATAAGGGCCGGATATTCCAACGTTGAGGTAATACTGGGCGACGGGTCGATTGGTTATCCTCAGCAGGCACCCTACGACAGGATATGTGTTACAGCCTCTGCACCTGAAACTCCAAAGCCACTCCTGGAACAGCTAAAGAACGGAGGTATTATGGTCCTGCCGGAGGGGGAAACCTATCAGGATCTGTATCTGATCAAAAAATCCATGGATGGGAAGATCACAAAAAAGAATGTGTGTGGAGTTATATTTGTACCTCTTCTGGGAGAGCATGGGTTTAATGTGTTCATGGGCAACAGATAAGTGATGCATTTATGCCCCATAAAGAAAAGATGTGGCAATTCTGGATAGACAGAGGGGGCACATTCACAGATATCGTTGCCTGCAGTCATAGCGGAGAGATAATTGCTGAGAAGTTCCTATCCACAGATACCCAAAACTATGATGATGCTGCAATACATGGAATAAAGAACATACTTGGAATAGATAATAAAAGTCCTGTACCTGCTGAGATCATATCCTCTGTGAAGATGGGTACCACCGTTGGAACAAATGCATTGCTTGAGCGTAAGGGAGAGACTACTGCCCTGCTTATCACAGAAGGGTTCAGGGATGCACTCAGAATAGGATATCAGAACAGACCGGATATCTTCAGTACCAGTATAGAGCTTCCTGAAATGCTGTATGATGCAGTGGTAGAGATAAAAGAACGCTACAGTGCCCATGGAGAAGTTCTCGTTCCACTTGACATATATAATACCAGGATACAACTTGAAAAACTATTCAACAAAGGCATACATTCACTTGCAATTGTCCTTATGCATGCCTACCGTTATCCTGCACATGAGCTGAAACTAAAGGACATTGCAAGTTCAATAGGCTTTACTCAGATATCCCTCTCACATGAGGTTAGTCCTCTTATGAAACTCATAAGTGGTGGTGAGACAACTGTTGTTGATGCCTACCTGTCACCTGTACTTAGAAGATATGTCAACAGGATCAGGCATTCCCTGAAAACAGACCTTGATGAAACAAAACTGATGTTTATGCAGTCAAACGGCGGACTTGTTCATGCTACACATTTCAGGGGAAAGGATTGCATACTATCAGGTCCTGCAGGAGGGATTGTAGGAGCTGTTGAAACATCCCTTATGGCAGGTTTTGAGCATGTGATCACTTTCGATATGGGAGGAACCTCAACAGATGTTGCTCACTATAGCGGTGAATATGAAAGGGTTTTTGAAACAGAGATAGCACATATCAATCTCCGCTCTCCAATGCTCCATATCCATACAGTTGCAGCCGGTGGTGGCTCTATCCTTCATTTCGATGCGGGAAGGTTTATAGTCGGACCTGACTCTGCAGGCTCTGAACCCGGACCTGCATGTTATCGTAAAAGCGGACCACTTACAATAACCGATTGTAATCTCATACTTGGTAAGCTAATACCTGAATACTTCCCCCATGTATTCGGGCCGAATTCAGATATGCCGCTTGACATTGAGATAGTTAGGAATAAATTCTCAGATCTTGTGGAAGACATAAACAGATCTGCAGGAGAGATATACAGTGTCGAGCAGGTTGCTGAAGGTTTTCTTAGGATAGCTATTGATAACATGGCAAATGCCATAAAGAAAATATCGATTCAGCGCGGTTATGACACAAAGGATCACATACTCTGCTGCTTTGGGGGAGCAGGTCCACAACATGCATGTGGTGTTGCAGATGCACTTGGAATAAGAAAGATATTGATACATCCTTTAGCTGGTGTGCTTTCAGCATACGGTATGGGTCTTGCTGATCAGAGGATAATGAAGGAGAAAGCCGTTGATAAGGCACTGACTGAAGGGATTATACCAGTAATTAAAGAAATTGCTGATGAACTTGAAAAAAACGGTAAAGAAGAGATGATAGGGCAGGGTGTCCCTGAGGTGCACATTGATACGATGCGCAAGGTGCACATAAGGTACCAGGATGCAGGAACTTCTCTTGCTGTTAAGCTGGGAGACTATGAATTTATAAAAAACGAATTCTGCACTGCACATCAGATAAGATTTGGTTTTATCATGGATCATAAGGAGCTTATAATTGAAGCCGTTTCCACAGAAACAATCGGTTCTGTAAAAGACATCCGACGATATAAAAGCATAAATAGTTACACAAAAAGGAATAAAGATAACCATCTACCTCACACAACAATGTATTGCTCAGGAGAGTTGCACAAAGTTGCTGTCCACAGCAGAGAAGGGTCAGGATATGGCAAGGTTAATGAGATTACAGGACCTGCCATCATAGTGGAAGAGAATACTACTGTTGTAGTCGAATCTGGATGGAAGGCAGAGATCAAGGATGAGCTGGAGCTTGTACTGGAAAGGGTAATACCTCTGCCAGTGAAGGAGATCGTGGGGGAAGAGGCTGATCCTGTAATGCTTGAGATATTCAATAACAGATTCGTTTCCATTGCGCAGCAGATGGGATATACACTCCAGAACACAGCCTGTTCAGTAAACATAAAAGAGAGACTTGATTTTTCATGCGCTATCTTTGACAGGGAAGGAAGTCTCATAGCAAATGCACCTCATATACCCGTGCACATCGGGTCAATGGGGGATAGTGTAAGGGCTATTATAAGAAAATTTCCAGAGATGATATCCGGAGACGCCTTCATGCTGAACTCCCCTTATGAAGGCGGGACACACCTTCCTGATATCACAGTTGTTACCCCTGTATTCTATGAGGGTAAAATTGCATTCTTCGTGGGATCAAGAGGCCACCACGCTGACATAGGAGGGATCACACCCGGCTCCATACCACCTGATAGCAAACATATTGATGAGGAAGGGGTGGTAACCGCAGGACAGCGAATAGTTGCAAAAGGCAGATTCCTTGAGGAAGATATCCGTGAATGGCTACTTTTTGGAAGATATCCCGCACGTAACCCTTTTCAGAACATATCCGACCTGAAGGCACAGGTTGCTGCAAATGAGAAAGGTTCCAGGGAACTTGAGAAGCTTGCAAGGCACTTTTCCATAGAGACTGTTCATGCTTATATGCAGCATGTTATGGCAAATGCAGAAGAGTCCGTCAGAGAGGTAATTGATGTATTAAAGGAGGGTGAATGCTCACTTTCCTTTGATGACGGAACACTTATCTGTGTGAAAGTTAGCATAGACAAGGAGAAAAGAGCAGCTAAAATAGATTTCAGTGGAAGCTCAGGGCAGCATCCTGGTAACCTGAACGCACCTGTGGCAGTGTGCAAGGCGGCTGTTCTATATGTATTCAGAACTCTTGTTGATAAGGACATACCACTTAATGAGGGATGTCTGCGTCCACTTAATATAAGCATTCCAAAAAATAGTATCCTGGACCCGGAATATCCTGCAGCTGTGGTTGCAGGAAACGTTGAGACATCACAGTATATAGTTGATGCTATTTTTGGAGCATTGGGATCGATGGCAGGTTCCCAGGGGACCATGAACAATTTCACTTTTGGTAATGATGAGTTACAATATTACGAGACCGTATGCGGGGGCACTGGAGCAGGAAATGGTTTTCACGGAGCCGACGCTGTACACTCCCACATGACAAATTCAAGGATAACAGATCCTGAGATATTGGAGTGGAGATTCCCTGTTGTCCTTGAGGAGTTCTCTATACGTCGCAACAGTGGCGGCCCTGGTAGATACAATGGAGGATGTGGCGTTGTAAGAAAACTACGTTTCCTAAGACCCATGAATGCAGCTATTATTTCAAGCCACAGGAAAATAGCACCAAAAGGTCTCAATGGCGGAAAGGACGGGGAAGCCGGTAATAACTATGTTGTAAGGGAAATTACTGATTTGTACGTTAAAGAGGATAGAAGCTTTTATACAGAAGAGCTTGAAGGAAAGGACCTGGTATACATGAATCCCGGAGACCTTTTTGTCCAGGAAACTCCCGGTGGTGGTGGATATGGAAAAAAGAAAGTGTTAAGTAATGATACAGATAAAGCACCTGTTAGATTTAAATAACGTCTATGAAAAATTAAACAACTGTAGTCAATAATATGAACTCCGGGGACAATACAAAGAAAGTTACTGTTAAAGGTGTGTTCATGATCAATATATTTGGCCGGGCGGTCCCGGCTGTGATGCTTGAGGATGAACATGATCTCCTTATGCCTATACATATAGGCCATGCAGAGGCGTTGTCCATCAACTCGGTGATGAAAAACGAGACTATGCCAAGGCCTATGACACATGACCTGATAATTTCCATACTTGAACGCCTGGGGGCAGAGGTACAGCAAGTTCTTATCGACGAGAAGACCGATAACATATATTATGCCAGAATAACACTGATCAAAGACGGTACAAGTATGGACATCGATGCAAGGCCAAGTGACTGCATAGCCATTGCCCTGCGAAACAATGCCGCTATACTGATAAACGAGAAGGTTTTTAACGAGGATGCTATCAGCAAGGAACACTTTCTTGGATCCAGATCTGTCAACGGTTTTTCATAGACCCGGGTAACAGAGATTAAAACCCAACGATTTGCCTTAAAAGTATGTAGTGTTAAAAAGGACAAATATCTATGATATACAGGATATTATATAACCCTTTTACTTTTGTATTCACACTAATACTAACTTTCATTGTTGCCCTCCTAATATCCCTGCTATTTTTTGGCGTTATAAGCACTGCTTTTACAAGAATAGGTTTTTCCTGGGAACATGCACTTTTCCTACTGCTGGCATCATTGATAGGAAGTGGTATAAATATACCATTAAGGACAGTGGAGTCCATAGATCCTGTGCAAGATAGAAGGTATGTGAGGGTTTTTGGTATTGCATACCGTGTTCCCTTCAGGCAGGCACACAAGACCCGAACAACCGTAGCAATAAACGTTGGAGGGGCACTTATCCCCACATTGGTTTCACTTTACCTTATAACCATGTTCATCCATGCTATCTCTTACATCCTATACGCTACTATCATTGTGGCATTTATTGCAAAAAGCGTGGCAAGACCTGTGCGTGGAGTTGGTATTGTCTCACCAGCATTAATCCCCCCAATAGCTGCAGCACTTATTTCCATCCTTGTGGTTTACACAACCCAGATACAGCACGATCTTATATTTGCCATAGCCTACATCAGCGGTACCCTAGGTACCCTCATAGGAGCCGACATTTTTAACATGCGTGCCATCACAGAACTGGGAGCACCGGTTGTCAGTATTGGTGGTGCCGGAACATTTGACGGAGTTTTTTTGGCAGGAGTTATTGCTGTGTTGCTTGTTTGAAGTTAATCCTACAGTTTGGAAATATATTAGAGGCCATTCATGCTTTTTTAAGGCGTTTATAGCTTGTTACCATGAGGAACATGAGTATCCCTGTAAAAACAATAACACCTGCTGCTGCTACATCCATTACCCCGGAGATTACAATTCCTATAACCATGCTCAGCAAGCCAAATGTCATGCTGTATATAATCGTATTACGGAAGGATTGCTCCAGCTGCAGCGCTGTTAAGGCAGGGATGACAATCAGCGCAACCACAAGGATAATACCCACTACCTTTATTGAAAGCACTATTGTTATACCCATGAGTATATTGAAAACCACAGATATCCCCGAAACTGGGATACCATTCATCCGGGAAGCCCTCTCATCGAATGTGATCGCCAGAAGTTCCTTGTACAATAACATGACAACAATGAAAACTGCAATACCCAGTACACTAATAAGGATCATATCCTCTCTTGTGATGGTCAATATAGAGCCGAAAAGATAGTCCATTATAGCAACATTAAAGCCGCCTGCAATACTGATGATAATAAGTCCCAGAGAGAATCCTCCTGCAAGCATGACAGCCATGGCTGAATCAGATTCTGCAATACCCTTACTCCTCATGTAGGATATCCCAAGCAGTGCAAGAATGGAAATTATCATCGCAGTGAATATAGGGTCCGTCCCGATCAGAAGTCCAAGGGCTATGCCCCCAAAAGCAGTGTGTGCTACACTATCACCTATCATTGATTCTTTTCTCAGGACAATGAAAAGACCCATAGTAGAACATATAAGGGATATAAGACATCCACCTATCAGTGCCATCTGGAAGAACGGCATCCTCAACAATTTAGGCAAGTCACCAAGAAAAATATCAAACACCATTGAAATCACCGTGGCATGAGTGAGAGTGGAACACAAAGTGGAAGTGATCACCATAAGCTTTTTGTAGGAAATCATTTGGATCAAGGTCAGGTCTTATCTCAGAATCGTGAACCTTCCGATTTACACAGATGACCCTTGACATACGGCAGAACACAACTGTCAGGTCATGGGATACAACCAGTATAGTCAACTTTTTGTGACGATTCAGATTGCTCAGGGTCATATAGAACTTTTCCTGGGTCTCAAAATCCATTCCGGATATAGGCTCATCCAGAAAAAGTATTTCCGGGTCCCTCACAAGTGCCTTTGCAACAAATGCCCTTTGTTTCTGCCCCCCGGAGAGCTGTCCAATCCTTCGATGTGCAAGATCGGATATACCCATAAAGTCCATTGCTTCATTGACCTTATCAAAGTCCTTTGAATTCAGTCTTCTGAACAGATTCGATCGTCTGACCCTGCCCAGAGAGACAAGTTCTTTCACACTTAAAGGAAAGTAATCATCGAATTCTATGGCATTTTGCGGAATATAGGCCACTTTATCCCATTGGGTGAAATTACCAGTGTTCTGACCGAACAGTTCAATGCTCCCTTTTTCATGTTCGATCTCACCTAGTATGCTTAAAAGTAAAGTGGTCTTACCCCCGCCATTTGGGCCTATTATCCCAACATAATCCCCTCTATGAATAGAAAAATTTGCCTCCTGGATTACTTTGCTGTTACCTCTGTAAACATCCAGGTCGTTGACCTTGAGTATTGTATCTGCCGTGCATTTATCGCTGATCATATGCTGATGCCCTGATTAATTTGTTAGAATAATAATTTATTAGAATAATATGGAAACTACTCTAATGCTATAGAAGCATATATCCATAAATTACTGTCCCAATGAGTGGATATTGAACTATTGTCTTCAATAATAAATGGATTTTGCAGAAACCCCACATTCTGCAATCCCAACTCTTAGAATATGCGACTACAGGGTTCAAGAAGAAAGGTTGAGTTTCATTCTCTGTGTTCTTCTTAAACTCTGTTATACAAGCCCGGTACGCAGATCTTCACAGAGCCATTTTATGATGCATATCAGCAAGTCACGTGGTTTTAAGACCTTTCTTCAGGACCTCAAGGTTTGCCTCCATCTGTTCCAGATAGTCCTTATCGTCAATATTACCTGTCATGAGATATAGGGTCTCAACGTGCACTTCCTCCCCGCTTAACCTTTCAATGTTGTTTTTTAGTGTCCTTACATATGCATCTGAATAGACCGGATCGACATACAGGAAATAAGTCTCTGTGTCTATCATCTTATTAACAAGGGCAGCCATAGCCGAGGAGCTTGGTTGTTCATCTGCTGAGATACCGATAACACCTTCCTGCTGGAAACCATATCTGCTGGAAAGATATCCATATGCCTCGTGTGTCACAAAAATATATTCCTTTTCTGTGTTTGCAAGTTCACTCATGTATCTTTCATCCAGGTTCATTAGCCTATTCCTCAAAGAGATCCACCTTTCAGTATAGTAAGCTTCATTTTCAGGGTCTGCCTGAACAATTGCTTCGTATATCCTTTCGCCCTGTTGCATTGCAAGATATGGACTTATCCATGTATGGGGATCATACAGTTCGTGCTCATGCCCATCATGAGCATTGTAGGATCCGGATTCAACAGTTACCAATGCAAGTACATTATTAGAACCTGGCTTCTCTTCAAGTTGCCATGTATTTATAACAGATCTCTTATCCAGACCTATCAGGTGAACATTGCCATCAGCGGTGAGTGCCCACACCGTATCCTTGTCTTCATCTTCTATTACCCTCAGAGCCTGCGGGAAAGAACCTTC
>PXAV01000010.1 GCA_003565715.1 Methanosarcinaceae archaeon | reverse complement strand
ATAGATGGAGTACTTATAAATTTCATTTCAAATGCTGTAAAATATGGTCCTTATGATAGCACTGTGACGGTTGATATCAGGGATAATGGTGAAGAATGGAAGATACTTGTGTCTGACCTTGGCGAAGGTATACCTGAGAAAGACAAGCAGCTGGTATTTGAGAGATTCAAGCGTCTCAGCAGGAAAAAGGAAGGTGTTAAGGGCTTTGGGCTTGGACTTGCAATTGCAAAGAGAATAATAGAACTACATGGGGGAAATATAGGTGTGGAAGATAACCCTGCAGGAAAAGGTAGTATATTCTGGGCTACAGTGAAAAAGGCGTAGTTCTACCTGCCAATATCTTCATGCCATATATGTGGTTTATCATGAATGAACTCTTCCATCATTTCCTTGCATTCTTTATTGTCAATGTCAATGATCTCTACTCCATGTGCTTTCATAAAATCGCCAGCACCTTTGAAGTTCTCTGATTCTGCTACAACGACCATCTTAATACCAAACTGCACAATAGCTCCTGCACAAAGGTAGCATGGCATGAGGGTAGAATATATTACAGTATCCTCATAGTTACCCATTCTTCCTGCGCTGCGGATACATTCTATCTCTGCATGTGCCAGGGGGTCATCATTCTGCACTCTCATGTTATGGCCACGTCCAATTATATGTTTGTCCTTTACGATCACAGATCCGATGGGTATACCGCCCTCACAAAGTCCATTTCTTGCTTCTTCAATAGCTGCCTGCATGAATTCGTCCATTTTTACACCTTTTTTTTACTTTTCATCTTTCGATCTTAAAAACCCGATCGTTCCTGCGTACAAGCTCATCTACCTTCAGTCCAACAACACTGCCTCTTTCAGTACTGGTGACCTTGTGCCCCTCGTGAACAACGGAACTTACCTCCTGTTCAAGGTATGTAGTGTTTCCTTCAATGATTATCTTATCACCTATGCTCAGTCCACGCTCCAGTAATTTAACACTTGCAGCAGATTTTTGTGGATAGTAGTTCGTGATAATTCCCACAGCTTCCCTTTTAACAGGGGATGCATTCATGTCATGTTCGTGTGCAAGGCCGTCAGGCCCGGGATGCCCAAAATAGAATCCCGTTGAAAAACCTCTGTTATACTCAAGTGCCATTTTATCTTTGAGATGTTTGGCTTTGTTGATATCATATTTACCTTCCATGTAAAGATCAAGGCCATGTCGGTAACATTCAGATACTGTTGCTGTGTAGCTGGTATTCCTCAGTCTTCCTTCCACCTTGAGGGCATCGACCCCTGTATCTATCAGGGCAGGTAGATGCTGGATCATGCACAGGTCCTTTGCACTCATCAGATATTTTCCTTCTACATCAACTGCTGCACCATTATCTGAGAGCATGCTCCATTCCCAGCGACAGGGCTGGGTACATTCCCCGCAGTTAGCGGACCTTCCAAGCAGATAGGCTGAAAGGTAACATCTTCCGGATATTGCCTGACATACCGCGCCGTGGGCAAAGACCTCAATTTCCAGCTTGCTATCCTCTTTAATCTCTCTTATCTGCTCCAGGCTGAGTTCCCTTGCAAGTACCACTCTGCTTGCTCCAAGTGATCTGTAAAACTCTGCAGCTAACTGGTTTGATACATTTGCCTGGGTGGATATATGTATATCCAATCCCTTTTCAGCAGCTTTCATTATAGTGGCCGGGTCCCATGCAATAACGGCGTCTATATCCGCACATGCAGCACAATCAAGTACTTTATCCATCTCTGCAAGATCTTGCGGGTATATGACTGAATTCACTGCAAGATAAGCCTTTATCCCACCCTCATGCACTTCTTCTACAAAACCTGCAAGTATTTCTGCATCCAGTTCCTGTGCCCGGGACCTGAGGCTGAATCTGTCAAGTGAGAAATAAACAGCATCTGCATTTCCCTTGCATGCTTTAAGGGATGCAAGGTTCCTTATACCCATCACAAGCTCAGGTTTTCTTATATTGTTCTTATTAAAGGACATTTCTGTATGGATTCGGACCAATGCTTAAATCATTTGTGTTGCTGTGCCGGCCGGAGGCTGCAGGAATGAACCTGCCGGGATAAGGTTTCTAAAAAGGCTTCTTTATACCGCTGGGTCCTCTCATATATATGCCAAACTCAGAGTCTCTAAGCTGTATCCCACTAAACACAGGCCCATCCTTGCACACACGCAGGCCTTCCCTGTCCATGCAACAGGCGCCACATACTCCAATACCACATTTGAAATACCTGTGAAGGCTAAACTCTGCCTTTTCCAGGGTATCTTCTCTCTCAAGCATGCCATGGACGCACTTCATCATCATTTCCGGCCCGCATGTGTATATCCTGTCATAGGCGGATACATCGATATCTGCAAGTACGTCAGTGACAAATCCGCAGCGGTGTGAAGAACCATCATCTGTTGTTATGTGCAGTTCCCCGCAGGATGTGAAGTGATCTACAAAGAGCAGCTCGCTTGTATTTCTGGCCCCAAGTATGGTATTCATACATATACCTGCACTGGATGCATATTCAGCAAGTGGTGACAATGGAGCTGCACCCACACCTCCTGCTATAAGGAGTATCTTTTCCTCAATTTCGGGCAATGTAAAACCTCTTCCGTAGGGCCCCCTGATTCCAAGCCTGTCCCCCTCCTCAAGTATGAACATCTTTTCGGTGGCATCACCTACCCTTTGTACAGTGATGGAATTACTGCCTGACAATGTCATTGGGATCTCATCTACTCCGCGTATCCAGACCATTACAAACTGACCTGGTATGGCTTCTTCAAATGACCTGTCAAAGACAAAGGTACGGGTAGAAGGAGTTTCCTTAATTATCTTTGTTATTCTGACATCTGTGGGGTACATTATATCCTCTCATGTGCTATTCCGATAATTTCGGACAAGCCTTTGTATCCTCTATCTGATATGAATATCTCAATTCCTGTGGAAACAGAGCTGAAGATCTCAAGTCCCTGATAGACCGCTGAACCTATTTGAACTGCGCTTGCACCTGCCATGATCATCTCTATTGCATCTTCCCAGGTATTTATGCCTCCAACTCCGATGACAGGTATTTCAAGAGCATTATACAGGTCATATACACATTTTAAAGCAACAGGTTTAACAGCAGCTCCGGAAACTCCTCCAAACCTGTTCCCAAGTACAGGGTAGCCGCTGTTTATGTCGATAGCCATCCCTTTAATGGTGTTGATAGCTACAACAGCATCTGCTCCTCCCCTCTGGGCAGCCTCACCAATGGCTACTATATCAGTTACATTGGGAGTGAGTTTGACCCACACAGGTATGTCAACTGCATCACAGACGGCCTTTGTTATAGTTTCAACTGCATCCGGGTTGCTTCCAACCGAAGCACCATATCCAAGGGCATGTGGGCAACTAACATTCAGCTCGAATGCATCAGGATTTGAATCTATAAGTCCCAGGGCAACTTCAACAAACTCCTCTTCTGTACCGCCAAAGATGCTTGCAACTACAGGTACATCTGCCTCTCTTTTGGCAACAGCGAGCTCATCTTTAAAATCCGGATACGAGGGGTTTGGTAAACCCATGGCATTCAAGAATCCATATCCAAGGTCTATCATACTTGGGTTGCTGTGACCATCCTTTGGCTCCGGTCCAATGGATTTGCTAACAATTGCTCCTGCTCCCTCCTTTGCCACACGTACAAGGGAAGCACCTGTAGTTCCCATGATCCCTGCAGCGAGTATTGTGGGATTTTCAAGCTCTATCCCGGTGATGCTGATCATATTCAGCTCACACCTCTTGCGATGTATCTGATCCAAGCTGGCATACTGCCCTTGTGACAAGCTCCTTGCCACCCATCCGCACTAACTCCCTTGAAATGATCTTTGCATTCTCATAACAGCTTTCCACAGGTATGACCTCATCAATGCGTACATGCTCTGTACCGTCAAGTGCCAGCACTTCACAGCTTATGCTTATCTCGTCCTCGTTGAGGAACTGTGCAAAAGAACCAACAGGTGCACTACAGCCGGCTTCAACGTCAGCAACAGCTATGCGTTCAAGCTTTGTCTCTATCCTGGTCTGATGGTGGTCCAGTAAGGATGTGGCCTGCTCTGCCTCACTGCCTGTAGGTGTAACTACAGCTATGGTTCCCTGGTTGGCCGATGGACAGAAGAACTGGGGATCAAGACGTTGTACGTCCATTTCCCATCCCATTCTCTGCAGCCCTGCCTCAGCCAGCAGGATACCATCATAGAGGCCATCTTCAAGTTTCTTTATTCGCGTGTTTATATTTCCCCGCAGGTCCTGAACATTTAGATCTGGTCGATATCTGAGTATCTGTGACCTTCTACGCATGGAAGTTGTACCAAGTACAGCTTCCTCAGGCAACTCATCCATTCTTGTTCCGTCTGTTGTAAGCAGCACGTCATAAGGGGAGTCACGCTTAAGCACAGCAGAAGTTGCTAGTTCTTCAGGACGGACCGTAGGAAGGTCCTTCATAGAGTGTACAGCTATATCGATCTCACCACTCATCATCCTGTCATCGAGTTCTCGTACAAAAACCCCCACACCACCTATCTCATGTAATGGTCTGTCTGTAAAGGTATCTCCGGATGTTTTTATTATCTTTCTGGTGGTTGTGAATCCATGTTCTGAAAGCATGCGCTCAATGGTCTCTGTCTGTGCAATGGCAAGGTCACTTGCGCGGGTTCCTATTATCATCTTTTACACCGCTTATCTGAGGTTCGCTTCATAGGCAAGCAGCGTCTTTTCAATATCATCTTCATTATGTGCAGTCGAGAGGAAGTTTGTCTCAAACTGTGATGGAGGCAGGAATATACCACTTTCAAGCATCTTAAAGAAGAACTTCAGGTAGCCTTCCTTGTCACATTTGAGGACTTCCTGGTAGTTGCAGGGTCTGTCACCGAAGAATATCTTAAACATAGATGCAACGCCCACAACACTATAATCCAGTCTCAGGTCCTCTACAATATCTGACAGTCCATTCCTGAGCACATCTCCTTTTGCATTGAGGTTCTTATGAAAATCTTCTTTTTCCATAACATCAAGCACTGCAAGCCCTGCTGCAACAGAAGCAGGACTTCCGCTGAAAGTACCTGCCTGGTATACGCTTCCTGAAGGAGCTATCATCTCTATTATCTCTTTTTTCCCTCCAAAGACGCCAATAGGCATTCCTCCACCGACTATCTTTCCAAGGGTTGTCATATCAGGTGTCACACCATAGTACTCCTGTGCTCCACCCATTGCAAGTCTAAAGCCTGTGATGACCTCGTCAAATATAAGCACAACATCATTCTCTTCAGTAACCTTGCGTACATCTTTAAGATAATCACCCTCGGGGAATACCGGACCAATGTTACCCATTACAGGTTCTATTATAAGTGCAGCAAGGTCTTCTTTGTTCTTCTCAATGGCGTTTGTAAGGGATTCGATGTCATTGAAAGGAACTTGTAATGTGTGTTTTGTGAAATCCTCGGGAACTCCCAGAGAATCAGGTTTTCCAAGGGTTGTGGCGCCAGAGCCTGCCTTTACCAGTACTGCATCATGTGCTCCGTGGAAGCCACCTTCTATCTTGATGAACTTGTCCTTGCCTGTAAAACCCCTTGCTGCACGCAGTGCGCTCATTGTTGCCTCAGTTCCTGTAGATACGAACCTGAGCATATCTATGCCTGGGTACAGGCCTGCTATCCTCTCTGCAAGATCAACTTCTGTTTCAGTTGGAGTGCCGTAAAGCCATCCTTTCTCAAGTTGTGTTGTTATTGCCTGCCTGATCCCCGGATGGGAATGTCCCAGTATATTCGGGCCGTATCCAAGACAGTAATCTATGTACTCATTGCCATCTATATCCCTTATCTTTGAACCAAGGGCAGACTCTGCATAGAACGGGTATGGTTTTATGGCTCTGACAGGACTACTTACCCCACCGGGAAGGAAGTTCCTTGCTTTATTGTACAATTCTCTGGATCTATCTAATGACATAAAAACACCTTTTAATTATTTTAACATTCTTGCCATATCCTTGGCAAAATAAGTAATTATCATATCTGCACCAGCACGCTTGATAGATAAGAGGGACTCATACATTACCTTTTTCTCATCGATCCAGCCTTTATTGGCTGCTGCTTTTATCATTGCATATTCTCCACTGACATTGTAGGCTGCTGTGGGAACCCTGAACTCTGTCTTGAGCCTATGGATTATGTCAAGGTAGGGAAGTGCCGGTTTGACCATGATTATATCGGCTCCCTCTTCTATATCAAGGGAAGCCTCCAGTATGGCCTCATCGGAGTTGGCAGGGTCCATCTGGTGTGTTGACCTGTCCCCGAAACAACATCCTGAACAGGCTGCGTCCCGGAAGGGGCCATAGAACGAAGAAGAATATTTTGCAGCATAGGACATAATTGGTATGTCACTAAAACCGTTTTCATCAAGGGCACTGCGGATGACAGATATCATTCCGTCCATCATGCCCGAAGGCGCAACCATGTCCGCACCGGCCTTTGCATGACTGACAGCCGTCTTTGCCAAAAGCGGCAGAGTTGGATCGTTCAGTATCTCATGTGTATCATGGTCAACTACACCACAATGTCCATGGCTGGTATACTCGCACAGGCAAACATCTGTTATCACTAACATGTCCCTTCCAAGCTCTTCTTTTATATTGGACACTGCACGCTGGACCACATCGTCATCACCCCATGCGCTGCTTCCATGCTCATCCTTTGTGGATGGTATGCCAAAGAGTATCATTGCAGGTATCCCAAGGTCAGCAGCTTCCTTTGCATCATCTGCGATCTCATCTACAGGTATATTGCATACACCTGGCATAGAAGCTACTTCACAGGTTTTATCTATTGTCTCATTGACAAATACGGGGTATATCAGATCATTGACAGACAATGATGTCTCTCTTACCATATCTCTTATCCTGCCACTTCTTAGCCTTCTCATTCTGTGTTCCGGGAACATTTTACCAGTTCTCCCTTGATCTTAGCGTTCAAATCAAATCTATCAACATCAAATAATCTGGCAACTGATTCAAGCAGCTCATCGTCATCAACCTCTGCAGCATACCTCAGGATTTTTGTTGGTTCTGCAAGTATCTTATTGACTATTGAATGTGTGAGGTCATCTATGATCTTACTCTCTGTATCGCCTATAGTATGATGTGCCTTTAGCTTAGTGATAGCTCTGTCTTTCTCCTGCAGGCGCAGTTTATAGGTCTTTGCATACATCTCTGATACAAGATGATCAGCTCTTTGCCTTTTGTATTGTTTGATAAGCAGGGCATATTCCTCATCGATTATAACCTGTACTTTCTTTGCTTCCTCCATCCTCATTTCCAGGTTCTTTTCATTGATGACCCTAAGATTATCGATATTGTATAGTGTAACGTGTGGGATGTCATTAATAGAAGGTTCGATGTCCCTGGGATTTGCAATATCTATAAGCAGAAGTTCTTTTTCCCGATGGTCCATTGCTTTTTTAATCTGTTCGTTCCTTAGTACAAAATGAGGTGCTCCTGTAGCACTGATGACCACATCTGCCCTTTTTAGATTTTCATCGATGTGGTCAAAATGAACTGCATGTCCTCCCATCTCATCAGCAAGGATCATTGCGGTTTCATATGTCCGGTTTGCAATGTACATAAGCTCTATTTCCCTGTGTGAGAGTGCACGTGTGACCAGGGTGCCCATCTCTCCGGTCCCTATAACAAGTACCATCTTATCCTTAAGGTCCCCGACGGTTTCTTCTGCAAGATCAACAGAAGCGGAGGCTATGGAAAGGGCTCCTCTGTTGATCTCCGTTTCAGTTCTGACACGCTTACCTACCTGTATGGCCTTACTGAAGGTGGTATCAAGCAATTTTCCGGTCGTTCCGGTGTTCCTGGCCACCTGATAGAGCTCTTTGATCTGTCCGAGTATCTGGTCTTCACCTATTATCATTGATTCAAGGCCACAGGCCAGTCTTAAAAGGTGCATTATGGATTCTTCATGATCGAAAAAGTCAACAATATTTGATGAAAGTCCCATTCTCTTTGCAAACTGGAAAAGCACACTGCTACCCTTTGGGGAAACAACATATATCTCTACACGGTTGCATGTCTTAAGTACTGCACATTCGCATACCAGATCATTGGAATACAGCTCTTTTAGCATCTTCTCGATATCCCCGTCCCATGCTTCTTCTATCTCCTCCACTGTAGCTTTGGAATGAGTAATCACCATACTTGTTATTTCAGTCATGGGTACCTCTTTTTTTCTGTATCTTGCGGATGATGCAGAGTATAGTACATATTCACCTTACTTTCTTGCTTATTTTGTCTTTTACTATATCCTGTGCTGTTTTATACCCTTTTTCATAGGATACCTCAAGGTCTTGCCATACATCATCGTTTTGCAGTATTTCCCACAATATCTCTTTTCTGTACCTCTGATCAGCAACCACTTCTTTGAGATATGTTCTTATCTCATCCTGTATACGTATCATTTCTGTGAACTGGGGAGTTATCACCTTCTCGATACGCTGCCTTGTATATCTGGAGAAGGCCGGACTTGCTCCTGCTGTTGATATGCTGATCGTAAGGTCGCCTCTTTTTATTATTGATGGTATAGTGACATCGCCGGCAGAGTCCACTTCGTTTGTGAAGATGCCCAGTGAACTCGCAAGAGAAGCTATCCTCCTGTTAAGTTGCTTGCTGTTGGTAGCTGGTATCACCAGGAAGGCCTTGCCAAGCATCTCCTTTATTTGCTTATCACTTAACCTTTCAACATCTTTTGCAATTAAAATTACACCATTTTTCTTTTCAAGCTCAAAGAAAGAATGGGAAAAACCAAGGCTAACAACGGTAACTGGTGCATATTCGCAGAACAGCCTGGTTTTTCTCTCACCTACAGCTCCACTTCCAAAGATAAACACTTCCCGGTCCCTCATATCAATAAGCAGAGGCAGGAAGTGCCTGGTATCTTCTATTTGTTCATCTTGTGGCATGGTTGCCTACTGCTTTTTCGGTAAGTTAGTTAAAGATTGCGACTAAGATGGGATCATAACCTGACCCCAGTTTTCTTAAATTCCCTGTCACTGAACAGCAGCTTATACTCACTGATGCCTGTGGTCCTGGATATTCTTGCAGCCACCTCTTCACAATCCTCTCTGGTGTAGGAGTGGACCATTGTGAAAAGATTAAAGTCCCATCCTGGGGCCCGTGGACGCTGGTAGCAGTGTGTTACCTCTGGGAACGATGCCATTATGATCCCTATATCTTCTGCTTTTTCATCAGGTACGTTCCACACACACATTGCATTTGCAATGATACCTATGTCCCTGTGTCCGATAGATGCACCAATACGGCGTATGTTCCCTCTGCTTATCATCCTTTCAAGCCTGTGGACTATTTCCTGCTCGCTTATACCGATCTCTTTTGCAATGTCTGAAAAAGGTGAGCTTTTAATAGGTATGCCATTTTGTGTTAGTATGATTATCCTTTCGTCTATTTCATCCATCTGATCACCGGATATCGAATTTTACTCCTATCTTAAACAGTCTTTCAGTGGGAAGGTTTACAAATTCAAGACCGGTATTTTCACCAAGTTCACTGATTATCTGTTCTATTCTTTGGCTGTCGGGGGCTGATAGTGTGAACCAGATATTGTATCTTCCGGGACGCAGGTAGTTATGTGATACTTCATTGTATTCATTTATCAGGGCTGCAACCTTTTCTATTCTGCTCTCAGGCACGCTCACAGCAACAAGGGTACTCGTTCCTCCAACACCGCTCCTGTTGATCACTGGTCCGATCTTACGAATGGCTCCAAGGTCCTGCAGTCTTTGGAGCCTTTTGATAACTTCGTCTTCATCAATTCCCAGACTCTCACCAAGCTCACGGAACGGGCGCAGCCCAAGGGGAAAATCCAATTGTGCAGCGTTGAGTATCTTTTTATCATCATCATCAAGAACTATCATTCTTATCACAGTTTTTTAGGGTTATACACACAGTAGGGTTCCTCATCAAGATAATCACCTGTGGCAGCATAGGCTCTGGCACGACACCCTCCGCATACTTTATTGTACTCGCATCTTCCACATTTTCCCTTAAGCTTTGATACGTCCCGGAGGTCGTTGAATACCCTGGACCTTTCCCATACATATTGAAAGCCCTTGTCCTTTATATTGCCTGCAAGTGCGGGCAGGTATCCGCATGGGTATACGTCTCCTGTACTTGACACAAAGCAGAACCCTGTTCCACCAAGGCATCCTTTTGTCATTGCTTCATAGCCATGTGTCTTTGCACTTATGGCAATGCCCTCTTCTTTTGCACGCTGGCGCATTATCCTGAAATAGTGGGGGGCACAGGTGGCCTTGAGCTGTATCCCTGCATCTTTCTGTCTGTCATAGAACCAGTTAAGTATATTTTCGTATTCTTCTGGAGGTATTTCCTCCTCCTGAAGTTCCTTGCCCCTCCCTGTTGGTACCAGGAGGAATATGTGCAGCGCATCCGCGTCCATATCCTTTGCCATATCAAGTATTGCAGGTATCTGGTCCAGGTTACGTTTTGTGATGGTGGGGTTGATCTGAAAACCTACTCCTGCTCCTTTCAGGGCTTCTATTCCATTTCTTGCTCCTTCAAATGCCCCTGGCATTCCTCGGAAATCATCGTGGATTGAAGGACTTGAGCCATCAAGACTGATACTTACCCTCTGTATTCCCACATCTTTTATCTTACTGGCCACATCCGGGCTCACGAGTGTCCCGTTGGTTGCCATTGCTACACGTAATCCCTTTTCTGTGGCATATTTTGCAAGTTCGAATATATCTTCCCTGACCAGTGGCTCTCCTCCACTGAGTATAAGGATGGGGTTTCCCATATCTGCTATTTCGTCTATGAACTTTAGTGCTTCTCTGGTTGTTAGTTCGCCTTTGGGTTTTTCCTCAGTCGATGACCCTCTGCAATGCTTGCACGAGAGGTTACATCCTGCTGTTGCTTCCCAGGCGATGAGCCTTGGAGGTTTTACCATGTTTATCATCATATATCTTTTAGTATATTTGTTCGTATGTGTACCTATAAATAGTATGGACTTATTAGTAATGCACAAAGATATTAATAATTGATTATAGGACAAGTACACTTATAGGATGATAACAAGGCTATGGGACAAAACAATACCCTGGTTTGAATGAACCTGTTTTTCCGGGCTTTGAAGGATCTGTCTACATCAGGTGCCTCATTCTATAGAAACAAGTATGGTCTAAAGGTAAAACTCATATAGGGGTGCTTCTTATAGGCGCATTAGAGAGTGCATTTGCAGTTGTGTGGCTCACATTATCAGTATATATACTATATCTGTTGCGCACACGGGCCGGGCTTCTGTCAAGAATGCGTAAGAAATAGAAATGATTTATTTATGAGGCTCTTTGATGGAGAAAAAACAGAAAACCATTCTCTTAGTTATTTTCATTGCAATAGTTGCTTTTTTAGGCCTTTGGGGTGTGGATCTTTCACAGGGTTATCATATGGTATCTGATATCTCTTCAGATCCTGAGAAATATGTCGGAGCAAATGTCAATACAATGGGCTCGGTCAAGCAGGGAACTCTGGATATATCCACATCTGGAACACGTTTTGTGCTTGAGGATCTGGAAGAACCGGGTTTTGAAATAGGTGTGGAGTACACAGGCTCACTCCCTGTCAGTCTTTCAGAGGGCCAAAGTATCAGCATCAGCGGAAAAATGATATCTGATGAACTTATAGAGGCAAGCAATATAGTTGCAAGCTGTCCATCTAAGTATTCAGAGTAATGGGATATCATCATGGTTAAAATAGAAGATCTGGATGAGTATCGTCTTATAAGCAATGCAAAAAATGATGCGATCAATTCAATGGTGGACCATCCCCATATGAAGGATATGCTTCTTCATATCTGTAGCTGTGGCGGCAAGAATATCAGGTCTTTGATGCTTTTGCTATCTTCTGAGATCTGCGGGGGCAGGCCAGAGGAAAGTATCAATGCTGCACTTGCGATCGAGTTCATACATTCTGCTTCCCTTATACACGATGATGTGCTTGACGGAGGTCTTCTGCGCAGGGGCGTTGAATCGGTTCACAGGAAATACGGTATACCGGCAGCGATACTGTGTGGGGATTTTCTGATATCACGGGCAATATCATTGATGTCTGGTTATGGAAGCGATGCTGTGAATGAGTTCGGGAAGGCCGGCATGTATATGGCTGAAGGTGAGGTTATAGATATTTCCGGTTCAGGGGTGAAGTTCACAGAGCAGGAATATTTCGAGTGCATAACTAAGAAAACAGGATCTCTGTTTGCTGCAAGTGCATGTATAGGTGCCTATGTTGCAGGGGCAGATAACAGCATTGTACAGAATTTAAGGCTGTTTGGTGAGAATGTGGGAAATGCTTATCAGATAGTTGATGATCTGCTTGAATATCTGGATGAGCTAAGCGGAAAGGACTCGAAATACGGATCTGTTACTCTTCCCATTATATACAGGGAAAAAGAGGGCCATGAAAATGCGGTGATAAAGACCGTACAAAATGTTCGTATTCATGTAAGGGATGCAAAGGACATCCTTTTCTCATTTCCACCTTCGGATGCAAGGGACCTGTTGGAACTTATAACCGACCTTATTACAATTGACATGCTTCCGGTGGATATTATTAATTTTGATTGAACTATCAGGTGAATCTATGAGGGTCTATGACAGATCAGTAATTAAAGTAAATGCAAGCACAGAAAACGGAAAAGTGGTCCTTGGTACAGAGGGTCCTCTGTCCCCTGTTGCAAAACCTATCATAAAACGTATCAACAGGATATTCCAGGAAGAGAAGCCAATATCTGCTGATGAGGAGAATATAATTTTCTCAACATGGGTGCCTCCAATACCCGGGGAGGTGTTCAGCAGGCTTATAAGTGCACAGATATCATCCATTCTTAAGAAGAGGGTTCCTGATCAGTTATCTATTGCAATAACAACAAGCTGTCCAAATGATTGTATACACTGTGGTGCAGCCGGTATTGTGGCAGATCCGGTACTTTCTCTTGATGAGATAAATAGTACAGTGGATCAGGCCATTGATCTTGGTTCTTATTATATCTCTTTTGATGGGGGAGAGATAATGCTAAGGAATGACCTGGAAGCAATGGTTGAACAGGTGGATAAGGACCGTGCAATTGCAACATGCTTCACTTCAGGCTTTGGTCTTAATGAGAAAAGAGCAAAAGCCCTTAAGGATGCAGGTCTTTTTGCAGCTCACATGAGCCTTGATAGCCCCTATGAAAAGGAACATGATCGTGTAAGAGGGAGGGAAGGTGCATTTGCAGATACTGTAAATGGGACCAGGCATATACTGAATTCAGGTATCCTTGCTGATCTTTTTGTGGTAGTATCGCCGGACAATATCGATGATCTTGAAGGGTTCTATGACTTTGCAGCAGACATGGGCATGCAGGAACTATCCATCTATGAGATAGTGGCAGTAGGAAGGTGGATGGAACACGAAGATGAGGTAATAAGCTCTAAGGATGTTGAAGCACTGGGCAGGTTCCAGAAGTCAAAGAATAAGAAAGAGGACGGGCCCAGGGTAACCGCATTGCCTTATTTTATGGGTCCTGAACAGTTTGGATGCTTTGCAGGAAGAAGGTGGATGCATGCAACTGCCGGGGGCGATATCCTTCCATGCGCATATACTCCACTTTCATTTGGTAACATCAGGGAAGAGGGGCTTGCTGCTATATGGAGCAGGATGGGCCAGCATGAAGCATTCAAATGTTCTGCGGAGTACTGCATGATGCGTAACCCGGAGTTCAGAAGGAACTATATCCATACAATAGATGATGGTGCAAAACTTCCTATTAGGATGGACAGACAAAAGTGGTGAAGTTTTTCACTGATCTGAGACTCTATTCTGCTTTTCGCTCATTTGGGAAACAAACATATCGGCACCATCAGGGGGTATCTTATATCATTTTAATAATGCAGACTATGATATTTACAATTATAAATCATTAACAATATTAACACAAAAAAGCTCTGGAAAACCGAATACTTTATATGTTATTTAGCAGTAGGGATTGATGATTCATTCGGTACTATAAGCAATTCATCACATGAGGATTATCATGGGCAAAGAAAACATCTTGTCGGAAATCAAAGTTGCAGAAGACAAAGCACAAAAAATGATTGACGACGGTAAGAAAAGAAAGAATGACCGTATCGTCAGTGCACGTGCAGAGGCCAGGGAGATCATAAAGCAGGCTGAAGCTGATGCACAGGAGTCTGCACAAAGTGCAATGAGATCTGCAGAGGAATCAATTGCTTCAGAAAAGCAAGTGATCATAGAGAGTGGTAATAAAGAAGCAGAAGAGATCAGGAAACAAGCTTCTTCTAATATGGACAAAGCGGTGGAGAACCTGTTAACCGAGCTTGAGAGGTCGATCCATGCTTAAAGCAAAACAGATGACACGTGCCGTTATCGTTGGCCACAAAGACTTTTTTGAGGATACGGTCGATGCTCTGCACAGGACTAATCTGTTTCAGATAGAAGATTTTATAGAAGATGAAGAATCTGATCTTAAGATCGGCAAACCCTTTGAAAGTGGAAAGGAAGCTTCAAAAAAGCTTGTAAAGATAAGATCAATTGCCAGTTTACTGGGTGTAAAGGACACTGCAGCAAAAAAACAAGCAACTGAAGCGGTTTGTTCACAACTGGATGGCTGTCTTGATACACTTGACGACGACCTGGCTGCTTTCATTGAGAAAAAAAGTGCCTTAGAAGCCCAGCTTAAAGAAATAGGCACAGAAAAAAGAGAAATTCTTCCTTTTATAAATATCGATATTGATCTGGATCTCTATCGTGGTTATGATAGTCTGGCAGTGTTTGCAGGTCATGTAAAAGATGACATCGGACCCGCTATTTCACAGATAACGTCAGCATACGAAATATTCCACGACCAGCAACATGGTACAATGGTCCTCTTTGTTGCAAAGGAGAGGTCTGAAGAGGTCAATGAGGTGCTATCTCGTTTTTCGTTCAAGGAATTGAAGATACCTGAGGCAAGTGGTGTTCCATCTTTATTACTGGCGGACATTGAGAAAAACGAAGCTGATGTGATCAAAAAGATAGAATCCATTGATTCAGATATAGAGAACCTGAAAGCCAAATATGCAGAACTGATACTCGCAAGCAATGAAATGCTGTCAGTTGAGGTACAGAAGTCTGATGCTCCTCTAAGGGTGGCTACTACCAAGAGTTCCTTCCTTATAGATGGGTGGTTACCTTCTGAGAGCTATGATAAACTGGTGAACGTTGTCAACAACGCTACAAACGGGCATGTGCTCATTTCCACACAGGAGATCAGAAAGGAAGACGAAAATGATGTTCCGGTGGAGTATGACAACTCTAAGATAGTATCACCTTTGCAGGCTATCATGGACCTCTACGGTCGTCCAAAATACAAGGAGATCGACCCTTCATCCCTGATATTCATAACTTTCCCGCTATTATATGGAATGATACTTGGTGACCTTGGTTATGGACTTATTCTCCTTTCAATTGCAGTAGTGATCAAAAAGCTTGTCTATTCTGATGCTATCAAGCGTCTCATGGATGTATTGATATACTGTCAGATAGCAACACTGTTCTTTGGACTTATCTATGGAGAGTTCCTTGGATTCCCACTTGCAGGTCATCATGGAACACCTGGTCTGATACCCGGTTTTGAAGAGATACCACTCTTTGTTTCACCATTTGCAGGTGAGGTAGTGGCGTATCCGATACACAGGGTGGACCTTGTAATGACATTCATGGCTTTGACGATTCTTGTAGGGATAATTCACATCAACTTTGGATTCCTGGTAGGATTCATAAATGAGAAGATGAACCATGGATTCACCGAAGCTATGCTTTGTAAGGGAAGCTGGTTTATAATAGAGCTAGGTATTGTCCTTGTTGTCCTTGGATATCTTGGTATGTTACCCATCGCTGTTGGAGCTGCTTTGTTCATCATCGGTGTGCTCATGCTGTTCAAGGGCGAAGGAGTGAAAGGACCGCTGGAACTGCCTTCACTATTGAGCAATCCGCTGTCCTATACCCGTATAATAGCCGTTGCGTTATCACACATGGCAATTGCTTCAACTATAAATGTGATAGCATTCACTATGATATGGGAATTCGGTTCCCCTATTGGTGTGATGACGATATTTGCAATTTTGCTGTTTGTCTTCGGACACGCATTCAATACCATCCTGAGTATAATAGCCCCCGGTTTACATTCACTCAGGTTGCAGTACGTAGAGTTCTTTGGTAAATTCTACGAAGGTGGGGGACGTATATACGATCCATTTGGATATATAAGAAAATACACGGAGGAAAAGTAAAATGGTAACAGAAACAGTAATGAGTAACCCAGACGGAATGAAAGCACTCGGAGCAGCGATCGCTGTAGGACTTACAGGATTTTCTTCAGCATATGCAGAAAGAGAGATCGCTACTGCAGCTATCGGCGCAATGGCTGAGAACGAAGGTCTTTTCGGTAAGGGTTTGATCTTTGTAGTAATTCCAGAAACCATTGTTATCTTCGGTCTGGTAGTTGCGTTAATGATGCTATAAGCTGGTTTAAGAGCTTCTGCTCTTAAATCCATTTTGAAGGTGAATGAGCATGGGACTTGAAATTGTTGTTAAGGATATCATGGAATCTGCAAAGGCAGACGTAGCCCAACTTGACCGTGAGGCTGAAGAAGAGGCTTCCCACATCCTGGAAAATGCACGCCAGAATGCAAAAAAGATCATAGGCGAGCGTCTTGCAAAAACAGAGGATGATATTCAGAAAACGAGGCAGCAAGAGTTATCCAGTGCAAGTCTTGAAGTAAAGCGCACACTGCTCAATGCACGCAAGGAATTGCTTGAAGAAGTATATGTCCAGGCAGAAAAGTCCATATCTGAACTATCCCCTGAAAAGAACAAAGAGCTTCTAAGATCTGTCATACAGAACAATGAAGCAAACGGTAAGCGGATATATTCAAATGCTGCATCAGAGAAAATGGTAAGAGAACTTACCTCTCTTAAATATGCAGGTAATATAGAATGTCTTGGTGGCGTTGTCATTGAGAATGAAGATGGAACTGTCAGACTGGACTATACTTATGATGTAATCCTTAAGGGCGTGAATGAGCAGTTGTTGAAGCAAACATCTGATATCTTATTCGGGTGATTTCTAAATGCGGCTGTTGCAGAAATTTAAGCGTGGTAAGGATTCCGGTTCTAAGGGTCACACTAATTATGCGTACACGATACCACGTGTTCGTGCAATGAAAAGTAAGCTCTTGAAAAAAGAGATATACCCCCGACTTATGAATATGAGCATCGATGAGATCACAAGGTTCATTGGTGAGTCAGGGTATAAGGATGACGTAGATGAGCTGGCACTTACATACGATGGTGTGGACCTGGTAGAACATTCCCTGAACAGGAACCTTTCTGCCACCTTTAGGAAACTCCTTTATATATCCGAAGGAGAGGTTAATTTCCTTATTGCTGAATACCTTAAGGAGTACGACGTCTGGAACATTAAGACTGTCCTAAGAGGAAAGTATTGCAAGGCATCGACAAAAGAGATAAAGGAATCTCTCGTTGCCGGAGGAAGTCTGACATATACGTTCCTTTCCGGTCTGGCTGTAAAAGAGGACTATGAAGATATCATATCGGAGTTTGAGGGTACAGAATACTATCCTATTCTCAAAAGATATGATGGTACAAATCTTTCAGATATCGAGAACCAACTTGACAAACTGTATTACTCAGGGCTTTTTCACGTTGCAGGCAGCTCAAAGACAAAAGAACGTAAGCTGTTTGCTAAATTCATCAGGTCTGGTATCGACATCAAGAATATGATGTTCCTTTTCCGTCTTAAGAGATCAGGAATAAATGACCCGGCTATGATGGAACTTATCATAGACGGCGGTCTTGAGATAGAGGTAGAGGATATTAAGAAAATGATGCCACTTTCTTTTGAAGAGTTCATCCGGGAGATCGAGAAGTACTCTTACTGGAAAGAGATATCTGATATAGTTCATCCTGATATGCGATCACTGATCGATGTTGAAACACGCCTTAAGAAATACAGGCTGAAATCTGCAGCAAGCTTCTCACATGTTTACCCAATCTCAATAGTACCAATCATGGACTACATAATCACCAAGCAGAATGAGGTGAACAATCTGCGGATAATCGTGCGTGGCAAAGCTGCCAATCTCGATGATGAAACTATCAAGGAACAGTTGGTGGTCTGATGGAATTAGCAGTGATCGGAAGTGGCGAGTTTGTAACAGGTTTCAGACTGGCCGGTGTTAAAAAAATATATGAAGTTTACGATAAAGAACTTGAACCTGCCGTAGAGAAGATACTTGAAGATCGGGATGTGGGCATTCTTGTAATGCATGGTGAAGATATTACTAAATTATCCGAGACTTTAAGGAACACTGTTAGCAACTCAGTAGAGCCGACGGTAGTGACTCTTGGAGGCAGTGGTGAAAGTTCGAACTTAAGGGAAAAGATAAAACAATCGGTAGGTGTAGATCTGTGGAAATGAAAGGTGAAATTTATCGTGTGGCAGGGCCTGTTGTCACTATCCAGGGCATTAAGCCAAAGATGTATGATGTGGTGCATGTTGGCCACGAAGGTCTTATGGGCGAAGTTATCAGGATAAAAGGTGACAAAGCCACCGTTCAGGTATATGAGGATACTTCTGGTATCAAACCGGGTGAGCCGGTAGTTAACACCGGAATGTCCCTGTCCGTGGAACTTGGTCCCGGTTTATTAGAAAGTATATATGATGGTATACAGAGACCTCTTAAAGTACTCCAGGAAAAGATGGGGGACTTTATTGACAGAGGTGTTACAGCTAACGGACTTGACCGTGATAAGGTATGGGAATTCAAGCCAATAGTTTCATCGGGTGATGATCTAAAGGCCGGTGAGATCATTGGTGTTGTGCAGGAAACAGAGAATATCGAGCACAAGATAATGGTCCCTCCAAATGTATCAGGTAAGGTCTCTGAGATAAAGTCCGGTAAGTTCAAGGTGGATGAAACAATATGCATCCTTACAAACGGTACTGAACTTGCAATGATGCAGAAGTGGCCTGTAAGGTTACCACGTCCTGTAAACAAGAAGTTCATTCCAAAGAGACCCCTTATAACAGGACAGAGGATCCTTGATGGTCTCTTTCCGGTTGCAAAGGGAGGTACAGCAGCTATTCCAGGACCGTTCGGTTCCGGGAAGACAGTTACCCAGCAGCAGCTTGCAAAGTGGAGTGACACGGATATTGTGGTGTACATCGGATGTGGAGAGCGTGGGAACGAGATGGCTGATGTGTTGAACGAGTTCCCCGAGCTCCAGGACCCAAAGACAGGTCGTCCTCTTATGGAGCGTACTGTGTTGATCGCAAACACGTCCAACATGCCTGTGGCTGCCCGTGAGGCATCAGTATATACAGGTATCACAATCGCGGAATACTACCGTGACATGGGTTATGATGTGTCACTTATGGCCGACTCATCCTCCAGATGGGCAGAGGCAATGAGGGAAATTTCCTCAAGGCTTGAAGAGATGCCTGGTGAGGAAGGTTATCCTGCATACCTGTCTGCAAGACTCTCTGAGTTCTACGAACGTTCAGGTGCAGTAAGCTCACTTTCAGGTGAGGAAGGATCTATTACTGTGATCGGTGCAGTATCACCACCAGGTGGTGACTTCTCAGAGCCGGTCACACAGAACACTCTACGTATTGTGAAAGTGTTCTGGGCACTGGATGCAAAACTTGCGCAGAGGAGGCACTTCCCATCCATTAACTGGCTTACAAGCTACAGTCTTTATACACAGGGTCTCTCTGAATGGTTCGCTGAGAACGTTGCACCTGACTGGGTACCTTTGAGGGATAATGCAATGGACATGCTCCAACAGGAGTCTGAACTTCAGGAGATCGTACAGCTGGTAGGTTCAGATGCACTTCCTGAGAATCAGCAGCTTATCCTTGAGATATGCCGTATGATAAGGGAATATTTCCTGCAGCAGAACGCATTCCATCCTGTTGACACATACTGTCCGTTCGATAAACAGTACAAGTTGTTAAAAGCGATCTCCAAGTACAGTGAGATGGCACAGGCAGCACTGGAATCCGGTATACCAATGAAGGACATCCTCTCCCTTGAATCAAAGGACGAGCTTGCAAAGGTCAAGTTCGAAGAGGACTTTGACAGCGCACTGGATGTTGTACTGACCAAGATGGACAAGGAATTTGCAGCACTTGGAGGCAACTAATATGACCAAGGAATACAAGACGATCATAGAAATATCAGGACCGTTGATATTTCTGGAGAAGACAGAGCCTGTTGGATATGGTGAACTTGTTCACATCAATCTTCCGGATGGTACAAGCAAAAGGGGCCAGGTCCTTGATACCTCAGCTGATATAGTTGCGGTTCAGGTATTTGAAGGAACAGGTGGGCTTAACGAGGAAGCTGGTGTAGTGTTCACCGGAGAGACCATCAAACTGCCTGTGTCAAAGGACATGCTTGGTCGTATACTTTCCGGTTCAGGAGAACCACTGGATGGTGGACCACGTATCGTTCCTGAGCAAAGGGTCGATGTCAATGGTGCATCAATGAACCCATATTCAAGGAAGCCACCAGAGGACTTCATTCAGACCGGTATCTCAACTATCGATGGAACTAACACCCTTGTGCGTGGACAGAAACTCCCTATCTTCTCAGGTTCAGGTCTTCCCCACAACGAGATAGCACTACAGATAGCACGTCAGTCAAAGGTTCCAGGCTCCACTGAGGATTTCGCAGTAGTTTTCGCTGCTATGGGTATAACAAACGAGGAAGCCCAGTACTTCATGGAGGACTTTGAGAAGACAGGCGCTCTTGAGAGGGCAGTGGTCTTCCTCAACCTTGCAGATGACCCTGCTGTTGAGCGTATCATTACTCCAAGGATGGCACTCACAGCTGCAGAATATCTTGCTTATGAGCACAACATGCACGTGCTTGTTATCCTCACTGACATCACAAACTATTGTGAAGCACTCCGTCAGATGGGTGCTGCCCGTGAAGAGGTACCAGGAAGGCGTGGTTATCCGGGTTACATGTACACTGACCTTGCATCCCTGTATGAGCGTGCAGGTGTCATCAAGGGAAGAAAGGGATCTGTTACACAGTTCTCGATCCTCACCATGCCAGGTGATGATATAACCCATCCCATACCTGACCTTTCAGGATATATCACAGAAGGACAGATCGTGGTTTCCAGGGAACTTCATAGAAAGGGTGTATATCCCCCTATCAATGTACTGCCATCCCTGTCCCGTCTGATGAACTCCGGTATCGGTGATGGAAAGACAAGGGACGACCACAAGGCTGTTTCTGACCAGATGTATGCAGCATACGCAGAAGGACGTGACCTAAGAGGTCTTGTGGCCATTGTGGGTAAAGAGGCATTGTCTGAAAGAGACCAGAGGATCCTTGAGTTTGCTGACCTTTTCGAAGACAGGTTCGTTCGTCAGGGAAGGGATGAGGACAGGTCCATAGAGGGCACACTTGATGTGGCCTGGGAGATCCTTTCAGAACTTCCGGAATCCCTGCTTACAAGGGTCGATAACAAATATATTGAGAAGTACCACCCTGCTCACAAGAGCAACTGAGTCTATAAGGTGATGCAACATGGGCGTAAAAGATGTAAAACCAACCCGATCCGAGCTTATTGAGCTTAAAAAGAAGATCAAGCTTTCACAAGGTGGTCACAAGCTACTGAAAATGAAAAGGGATGGTCTGATCCTTGAGTTCTTTGAGATCCTTGGAAAAGCAAAGGATGTGAGGACCGAGCTGGATGCCGCCTATGAAGATGCTTCCCGCAAGATAGGTATTGCAAACGCTGTTGACGGTACTATTACCGTCAAATCAACAGCCTTTGCCCTTCAGAGTACGCCTCAGATAGAACTGGAAAGCCGTAACATCATGGGTGTTGTCGTTCCTAAGATCGAGTCATCCAGTGTTAAAAAGACCATAAACGAGAGAGGTTATGGTATTCTTGGTACCAGCTCCTATACAGATGAGGCTGCAGATTCCTACGAACTTCTGGTTGAAAAGATAATCCTTGCAGCAGAGATAGAGACGACCATGAAGAAACTTCTTGATGATATCGAGAAGACAAAAAGGCGTGTCAATGCTCTTGAATTCAAGGTTATACCGGAACTACAGGAATCAATGACCTTTATCAGGCTCCGTCTTGAAGAGATGGAAAGGGAAAACACCTTCAGACTTAAGAGGATCAAAGGTTGATCCTTTGATATTCCTTTTATGAAAGGCGATTTTGATGGTCGGCCCAATGTGGTCGATCGCTTTTTTACAAAGATGTCCGAGCCTAAGAACCTTGCACGGATACTTCGCTGGGCATGGATAACTTCCCTGCTTGTGCTTGTACTTGGCTATATACTGATCTTCATTAGGATAAGGGACATTTTGCCTATATGATGTGAGGTATATCAGTATTTTTTCAACAATACAATATGTGTAGCTTTTCTAAAATGTAGTTGAAGAATAATTAATTACCTGTAAACATTTATTTTGAATGCTATAGCTTATTGCTAATAGTGAGCTGTTTTGAAATTGCTTATTGTTTTAAAAACCAAAATAGTTATTTAAAATAAAATTGGTGCACGTTTTATATCTCACATTCCGCAGGTCGACAATAAAAGTTCATAATTTTGCTTGATGCTGATCTTGATTATATGCTCTGGAAAATATGTTCTGCTTGTTCAATAAGAATGCCACCAAAACAAGCCTTTCCTGAATATATAAAAATAAGATTGATATTAACTATGTTT
>PXAV01000041.1 GCA_003565715.1 Methanosarcinaceae archaeon | reverse complement strand
TGTTCATCGGATGCATCCGTGCGACCCGGAGTAAATGGAACGGTCACATCGTGGCCGGCATTCTTTGCCGCTTGTTCGACACCTGCGCAGCCACCCAGGACGATCAGGTCGGCAAGCGAAACCCTCTTCCCGCCTGACTGAGCGTTGTTGAAATCCTTTTGGATCTCCTCCAGGATCTCAAGCACAGTGGCAAGTTGTTCGGGCTGATTGACTTCCCAATCTTTTTGAGGCGCAAGACGAATTCGTGCCCCGTTCGCCCCTCCACGCTTGTCGGAGCCTCGGAACGTGGACGCTGATGCCCAGGCTGTTGTGACCAGTTGTGAGACAGACAGTCCCGATGCAAGTAGCTTGCTCTTGAGGTCTGTGATATCCTGTGCGTCGATCAGATCATGATCCACTGCCGGAACCGGGTCCTGCCAGATAAGTTCCTCTTCCGGGACCTCCGGGCCAAGGTAGCGTGAGCGTGGCCCCATGTCACGGTGGGTCAGTTTGAACCATGCGCGGGAATAAGCTTCTGCGAATTCATCTGGGTTTTCCAGATAGTGTCGTGCAATTGGCTCGTAGATAGGATCAAACTTTAAAGAAAGGTCCGCGGTGGTCATCATGGGTCGGTGCTTTTTGGATGGGTCATGGGCATCGATGACCATGTCCTCTTCTTCAACGTCCTTGGCCAGCCACTGGTTAGCACCGGCAGGACTTTTGACCAACTCATAATCGTATTTGAACAGGACCTTCAGGTAGCCCATATCCCATTGGGTTGGGTTTGGCTTCCATGCTCCCTCAATACCACTGGAGATCGTATCGCCGGCTTTGCCACTGCCAAAGCTGCTCTTCCAGCCAAGCCCCTGTTCCTCGATGGGAGCAGCTTCAGGTTCCGGACCGAGCAGCGCCGCATCTCCAGCGCCATGGCATTTGCCGAAGGTATGCCCGCCGGCGACAAGCGCGACGGTCTCTTCGTCGTTCATGGCCATACGTGCAAAGGTCTCTCGAACATCCTTGCCAGAGGCGACAGGGTCAGGATTGCCGTCCGGACCTTCCGGGTTAACGTAGATCAGTCCCATCTGCACTGCAGCCAGGGGATTTTCTAGGTCCCTATCACCAGAGTAACGGCTATGGGGTTTGTCACTGGTAGCCAGCCATTCTTCTTCTGAACCCCAGTATACATCTTCTTCCGGCTCCCAGATGTCCTCGCGACCGCCACCAAAACCGAAGGTCTTGAATCCCATTGATTCTAAAGCACAGTTTCCCGCCAGGATCATAAGGTCGGCCCAGGAGATCATTCTGCCGTATTTTTGCTTGATCGGCCAGAGAAGCCTGCGGGCCTTATCGAGGTTCACGTTATCCGGCCAGCTGTTTAGAGGCGCAAAGCGCTGGTTTCCAGAACCTCCTCCACCGCGGCCATCTCCCATACGGTAGGTGCCTGCGCTGTGCCATGCCATCCGTATGAATAGTCCTCCATAGTGACCATAATCGGCCGGCCACCAGTCCTGGGAGTCGGTCATCAGTTCATAGAGGTCTTTCTTCACGGCCGGCAGATCGAGTTTCTTGAATTCTTCAGCGTATTTGAACTCTTCGCCCATCGGATTGGACTTGGAAGAATGCTGGTGCAGAATTTCAAGGTTCAACTGATTCGGCCACCAGTCTCGGCTCGACGTTCCACCGTGGGTAGTTGATCCCATTTCCGGGTTCTTGCTATCTTTACTCATTATGTTTTCTCCTTTTGTAGCTTGAATTTATATCGATTTGTCTTTTTGACAATGGGGCTTTAATTATTGATAGAAGAAGGTCGTACCTTTTTTCTTGTGTAAGGTTCGGGGTCACCTTTTAGGTAATTCTGATAATTTGAGATTGGGATCCCAAATGCAGTAGTTAAGACCTTTGATAGTTTCTTTTCATTCATTAAACCCTATTCATGTTCCTGAATATAGGGCATAATGAATAGATTATCAAATCATAAGATAAGTTTATTTTCGATTACACCCCCGAACCAAAGAGTAAGAATGATTTTTGATAATAAATAATTTCGCATATTTTTTACCAAAATATTCAAGCTCATCAAAATAGGATGGAGGGGAATATGAACTATTTTGATGAGCTCATCCAAAAAAGTTCAACCTTGGATAAAATATATGCATCGTTAATCATCAACATAGCCGTGTGAAAGGTTACGGCATTATGGTGGTGAGACAAATCCAACCAAATGGAATATAATGGTGTGGCATATCCTATGATTCAAAGTTAAGTTGGGATGTACTCTCTTGGCACCAACGTCCTCAGAACAATACTCTACTTTTCCTTAAAATAGGCTTATAAAACGATCAATGGACTTAAATTGTAGCTAACATGCCAGGATTTCCTAAGAGCTGTAATATTATAAAAAAAGCTCATGTTAAGTTTTCTTCTTCTAGAAATAAACCATTTAAGACCAGAAGAAGCAAGTTTGCTTGCTACTACATGATATTTTACACAGCTTCAAATATATTACTTATATCCTCTATATCCAGTTGAACATTGAATTCTTTAAGTCGATAAAATTTTTTAGCTCTGTTATCGTTATCCTCCAGTCTCAGATCACCTTCAACAAAACCAGCTTTTTCTAGTCTTTTCAGATGTAACTGGACGACTTGCCTAGAAAGAGCAAGATCCTTGGCAAGGTCATATATGTAACGTTCTCTTTCTGAAAGTAAGTACAGTAACTTCAAACGAACTGGATGGGATACAGCTTCACCTATTGTAGTTATTTGCTGAAGCGTCTTTGTCATATAGGAACCTTCAGTCAGTTTGCATATTTGTATTCCAGCTTAAATCTCATCAAGTTTTTCTTTAATACTCTGGACAATTTCTTTAACATCTTCTACTTCCTTCTCAACATTCATTAGTCGTTCATGATCATTTGAACTATTGGAATTTCCAGAACTTGATCTGTTTATAAGTGTAACAGCTACCCAGACAACTACAAGGATAAGTACTATATTTAATAGAAGACCCAGCATCATGGATCCAGAATTATAACCATACATCATCATTATGTTTTCACCATTATAGATCGTGTTCGATTATGTTTTTGATAAAGAGTATAGTAAAAGGATTCTGATTCCTTTTTAATGTTCCCTTTCAGAGGCTCAGTTAGTAACGATGCAATCATCAACTATAAGCACTTCCGTATCCTCCATAGCCACCTCCACGCACCACACAACACCCCGCGTTGTAGTTAAAGTGGGATTCAGAGTTGTTGTAACGGTCCAATATTATTTCACCTGTATATACATCAACACGGCCATGATACACAGCACCATCATCTTCAGTGTAGCTGAAGAACCACCATCTTCCCATCTGATAAACATCTGATCTTGCTACATCCTTTCCAGCAGCTTTTTCTGCGATATCAATTGCCTCAATTGCCTCATCAATAGTACTGACCTTTTGCTCAACTGTAGCTACCCTCTCAGATGAATATGCTCCGTCAACAGGACATTTATCATACCCATATTCATTGGTATCCATTCTATTATCTGCCCATCTGTGCATTTGTCCAAAAAAAGTCGCATCATTTTTATCAGTGACTACCGCACTTACAATACCTATCCCTGCAATGGCTGCTATGAGCATACCTGCAAGCAATATTGACATTGTCGTTTTCATTTTCAAACCTCCTTGAGTGTACAATTAATTCTTGTTGCATATATTATTGTTGCATATGTAGTGTTAATACCACATATGTATGACAATCATATAATTAAAGGTTTGGTAGAACTTCAAAAAATAGGTTTTTTTTAGCAGTACTAAGCCCGCAAAATATATTCGCACCCACACGCTGATCACATCAGTGGTAGGGTAGCTGTAATAAACAATTGCAATGTCAAGAGGTCTATTCTTACTGGAAACACTCACACTAAATGGAAATATGAGAACATACAATATGCCATCGTCTCAGAAATAAAAGGCAACTAATATCTCACTTTACTAAGCTCCTTTCAAAAAAAAGACATGTTGTAAGCTGGAGCATGGTAACGAATTCATGAAAACTGGCCGTAACTTAAGGATAAAATCTGGTCTAAAATCGATGAATTCCAGGCACCAACTCTTTTTGATCGATCATCAATGAAGTAGAATTATATATTATAATATTATTTTAATGTTTATTTAGGGAGAAAGAAGCTAACTTGGAAGTGAAAAAATTGATCGATCATTCATCTAACAATATTTTACAGTGAACATGCAGGCATTGTACTCAGCAAATCAGGCTCATGTGTTCCAAAAATACTCATTTTTCCTCACAACGCAGACATAAAGAAAAAACATGCTTTATTATGTAGTTTTTTATTATGTTGTCCGCTCCAACCTCCGACGAAAGCATCATCATTAAACTATTTTATATCGTGTGACCTAGCTGTTTTTATACATTCCTGTATTATAACAGAACACTTATGACACATTTAATGATACTCCTTTTCTTATTAAGCATCATTATCATCTCCAAAGGAGCTGATTGGTTTATTGACTCTGCCGTATCAATATCCAGTAAATGTGGTATACCTCAGATAGTGGTAGGTGCAACCATTGTAAGCTTTGCTACGGTTGCGCCGGAATTTTTAGTGTCTGTAATTGCTGTATACCTTGGCCACACCGAACTTGCTGTAGGCAATGCTGTAGGATCGGTCATATGCAATACAGGGCTTGTCATGGGTTTTGTTCTTGCTGTGAGCTCTGTATCAACATTTGACCGGGGTTTTTTTGTAAAATGTTCCTTTATGATGTCATCGGCATTGGTATTCTTGCTGTTTGCCTATAATGGTACCATTACTCAGCTAAACGGTTTCTTTTTACTTTTAATATTCTTCACCTTCATTTACTATAACCACAGGCAACAAAATACCATTTGGGGCAAAGATAGTACAAGTTCACGTAAAGAAATGATGAGGGATATAAAAAGTGAGGTATTCTACTTCACAATTGGTGCTGTCTTTGTGATTGTTGGAAGCAGGTTGCTTATATATAGTGGAGTTGAAATCGCTACTATCATTGGCATACCTGAAATCATAATCGGGTTGACCTTAGTGGCATTTGGTACATCTGTACCGGAGCTGGTCACAGCTATTGCATCAATTGTGAAAAAACATCAGGAACTTTCTATAGGCAACATAATTGGGGCAAATATCATGGGTATTACCCTGATATTTGGAGTAGCTCCCTTTATCAGGGATATTCCAATATTGTCCCAATCTCTGTACTATGATATTCCAGTAATGTTAGGCCTTATGGTGATAGTCATCTTACCTGCACTTGTTTACAGGAGACTTAACCGCTTGACAGGTATTCTCATGCTGGGCACATATGTGGCTTATATAATAGGTCTTTTTGTCTGGTATATGTAAAATCTCAGAAATACACTTTCATCTCAGCTGATTAATTTTATGAAAGTATACGCTGTACAATTTATACAATGTATATTGAAAAGCGATTTTCCCTTTTAAGACTGACATTCCTGCTGCTGACTATTGCATTATATCTTATCTGTTGCCAGCGATGCGTTCCTCCTTCCGGGGAGGTGGATATCATTGAAAAAGTATATCTCAATGGTATGGAACAATGGATAATGGCAAATGCTGCAAGTGAAGACCTTCCTGTTCTGCTATGGTTGCATGGAGGTCCGGATGCGGCTCAGATGCCGGCTGCACGATACTTTTACAGTTACCTTGAGGGCGAGTTCATTGTGGTCCACTGGGATCAGAGGGGCAGGCAGATCAAATCATGTGGACTTTGATGAAAACACCATGACATTTGAGCAATACATCCTTGATGTTCACGAAATGACAGTATGCATGAAAGAACGTTTCGGTCAGGAAAAGAATACTTGCTTGGCCATTCATGGGGCACACAGATAGGTATTGTATCTT
>PXAV01000095.1 GCA_003565715.1 Methanosarcinaceae archaeon | reverse complement strand
GAAATTAAGTGGTATAGAAGGAGGATGTGCAAATGACTGATGATATGACCTCAAGGGAGCGCTTCATCAATGCCCTTGAAATGAAAGAGGTAGATATTTTCTGGGAATCAATGATATCTTGTTTTGAGCAGGAGGATTAAAATGTACGGAATTGCATTAGATTTGGGAACCAGTGGCTTTAGGGCAGAATTAGTAGATTTGGAAACAAAAAAAGTCATTAAGACTTCAATGACAATGAAACATCCGTTGCCAGGTGGGAACGTAACCGACCATCTTGACTTTGCCATATCCATTGGAGAAGATGTGGCACATAGTATCATCATAGGTGCTGTCGAAAAAATGATCGATGGATTCGATGTGGATTCATCGCATATATTAAAGATGGCTGTATGTGGTAACCCGATACAACTTTCACTTTTCCAGAATTCAGAGATCCGCGATTTGGCCTATATAGGGAAAAACATGCAAAAAAGGCTGGGTATAGATAATGTACAACGTGAAGCTCAGATATTCCAGGCTAAGGATATATTTCATGTAACTTCAAACCTTGTAAATTGTTTGGTTGTCATTCCGCCTGCAATTGAGCATGAGATTGGTGCTGATGCGCTTGCCATGATGGTGAAGACTGACTTTCTAATACAGGAAGAACCAACTCTTGTAACGGACTATGGAACGAACGCTGAGATGGCTATTAAAGTAGGCAACAGAATTATCACAGGAAGTGCTGCAGCCGGACCTGCTATAGAGGGGCAGGGTATAAGTTGTGGCATGCTTGCAGCTCCGGGAGCAATCACAGATGTTAATCTGGAAGATGATTTCTGGAGAACATCTGTACTGGATAAGAACATGCAAACTGTAAAAGGACACCTTATAGACCCGATAACCGGAAAGATAATTGAAAGATCGGATATAGTACCGGATGGTATCACGGGAACAGGTCTTATTTCCACATTGTCCCTAGCAATCGAAACCGGGCTAATAATAAGTTTGCCTAAACTAAAGTATGGAAATATTGAACTTGGTGAAGGTATTAAGGTATCAGAAAAGGATATAATAGAGGCTGGCAAAGCTATAGGTGCCATAAGGGCTTCTCAGTTGACCCTGATAAATGAATCCGGGATCGCATATGAAGACCTTAAAAATATGTATATGAGTGGTGCTTCCGGAACATATGTTGACCCTGTTAAAGCAAGAAAAATAGGTTCATGTCCGGATTTTACAAAGAAAATGGTGCAATTTGGGAACACGTCTCTGCTGCTTGCAAGGGACATAGTTATTGGAAAAGTGAAACTTGATACGTTGATTGAATTAGCAGGAGATATAAAAGCCGATCATCTTATGATGGCAACCAGTGATACATTCAAGAAGCTTT
Source organism: Methanosarcinaceae archaeon (assembly GCA_003565715.1). Lineage (GTDB taxonomy): Archaea > Halobacteriota > Methanosarcinia > Methanosarcinales > Methanosarcinaceae > Methanolobus. The sequence goes on along the minus strand of PXAV01000095.1, from coordinate 21,589 downwards.
ATGCATGCGAACTAGGATACTGGACAGAAGGTATGTCCATGGAGGTGTACCGTAAACTTTTGAGGATGTCTAAATTACCTGAGCTGCCAACTTCAATTGAAGATCCGATAATTGATAAAAGGTTTCGGAAAGTTCTTAGTGAAAACAGTACAGGCCGAGTGGAAGTGATAGAGAAATCAGGAGTTACTCTTGAAGAATTTGCAGTTGGATGTATAATGTGTCACAGATGTGAAAAAGAATGTCCTGAACAAGCAATATTCATAAAAGGAGATGTTGATATCTTTGCAGAGTACGACACTCTGAAATGTCTGGGTATGGCGTGCAAAAGATGCGTGAGTGTGTGTCCGGTGAATGCAATTGACTTCCAGGAAATAAAGATCATAGACTAATTATTTTTTTAGCTTTTCGAAGTAAACTACAGAAGGATTTATTAAATTACTTCAGCAATTCATTTACATGTATTGCATCATGTACAGATTTATCTAATATCTTAGAACCAGTAATGACAAACTTTCCAATGTCAATTGAAATGCTAGCTTTTAAGAATGATCTGGTTTTCTTTCCTGTTCCAATGAATAATAATAGCTATAATGATAACAAACGAACCCACTTGAATTGATAGCTGTAAATTCTACCTTTTATCTATATTAATAAAACATTTTTTGTGTTTGTTGCAATAATCCACTGAAGTAAACAGAGCTTAGTCTTGTCATAAAGTTATTGAGTGTAGTAAAATATGGAATATTTTTACTCCAAATTTTGTCTTTAATTTATCTATCGCTTCAATAAATTCTACTATCATTTTATAACCTTAATCAATTTATTCTTTCAATAGAACCACTGTCAATAGTTGGTGCTGATTGTATTTCCTTTTTGAATAGTTACAATCATAGATTTGAAGGTGTGAATTTCCTGATACATCTACGTTGTATAAACAAACCTTATAACCAATGCTTATATCTTTCTCAAGCTAACAATAAAAATTATACAAGAAAGGAACATTGTCAATACAATTGGTTTTGTAATTAAAAACAAATATCTCACATGTTTAAATCACTTATGATGCATATATTTTTATAGAAAATGGTTAGATAGTGTATGAGGTGTGTGTTTGTTTTGTGTTTCGTACCACCCCCATTTCCACACAAGGTCAAAAACTGACTTACTGAAATCTCACACCTCTACATATTAAAAACGTTGTAGACTTGACTATTTTTTAATATATCTATTATTCAATAATATTACCAATCAATTCAGCTATAATAATAAAAACCTGAGAACTTGAATGCAATTTATTTCATAATGTAACATCATTCTAAGAATGAATAATGCTAAATAAAAGTTTTAAAATTCTATACTGTTGTATTTATCGTAAACCACTATTTTTGTATGCAGTGAAATATCTCAATAACAGACCATATTTTATATTAGGGTGTCAAATCGACTGCTTTCTGCAAAAAAGAGATTGTAAATTTGAAAAAAAAGCATTTCCATTTTTTATGGGGAACATATGTTTGTCAATAGAAGATTGTAAATTAATATAGAATTATTAAGACTTGCCCTGTATCATTAAATTCCTTCTAACTATAAGTTGGTGTAAAGTATATTTTTTAATTCTATCAGATATCCCAGAAAATCAGTATAAAGCATATGAGAAGAAAATGTTATATATTCGAATGGATTTTTGCTTTTGACCTACTGTGTAATTATCATTGTATTTATTAATATAAGCGGGTTTTTCAATCATCACTCTTTTCTTAATGCATCCACAGGATCCATCTTTGCTGCTTTGTTTGCAGGATAGGTTCCGGAGGCCAGACCTATAAATACAGAAATAAAAAATGCAGCAAATATCAGGTATACAGGGAACACGTGTGGTAAGTCCAGATAGAGTTCAAGAACAAAGGAGCCCACAAGTCCCAGCGCAGCTCCCAGAATACCTCCAATTAGTCCAAGTACCATAGCTTCGATCAGGAACAGGCCAAGTATATCTTTGTAGGTAAAACCAAGCGATTTCATAAGCCCAATCTCTTTCGTTCTTTCAGTTACCGTTACCAGCATGATGTTCATGATCCCGATTGACCCTACAAGAAGTGCAATCAGTGCAACAGCCGTGATAAGTACTGTCAGAGCAGTTGTGAGCTCACCCAGCTGCTCAATAATATCTGCCTGGTTGACAATCCTATAAGGTTTCACATCATCCCGATCCAGGTCTCTAGCTGATACTCCAAGACTTCGTGCAAGGTTTCTATCGATCTGATCAGATACCGGCCTTACTTCTTCTGGTGTTACAGTCCTGGCAGCAAATGAACCATAATCAGTTTCATCCAGCAGCTCGTTCATGGCCGATATTGGTATGAAAATACTATTCTCAGGATTGAATCCTGTCTGTAAAGCACCAGGTTCAGTGGATTCTGTGATCCCAATAACTTTAAAAGTCTGTGTGACTTTTGTTCCATCATTCCTTCGAAATGTTATATCAATAGCGTTCCTGTTACCTATGGGTCTGTCAAACCTTTCGTTTGCAACCTGATCTCCAACAACTGCGACAAATTGGTTATTATCAGTAAAATAGTTCCCTTTTTCCAGGTTTATACCCAGCACATCGGGTAAATCCTGGGTACTTCCTTCAATGGTAATCTGTCTTGAGACTGACCCAAACGTCACCTCCGCAGAACGTTGCTTTAGAGCTGATACATCCTCAACTCCCGGAGTTCTTCTGACAACTTCAAGTTGACTATTACCAAAAATACCTGTATCCTGAGCTATTATTATTATGAAATTATCTCCAAACTCTCCAAGCTCATCTGTAAAATATTGATCAAAGCTTGCACCAAGGGACAGGTTAGCCACAACTGCTGCAATACCAATAATTATTCCAAGTGCAGTAAGGGCGGAACGAAGCTTAGCACTATTAATACTCGCAAATGCTAACATCAATGATTCTTTTAAATTAATCATTAAGAGTCAATCCTGAGTTGAATAATTAATTGGTGACTTTATAGGAATTATATAATACTATTAAACCTTTTGTCTTTCCTATTTGTTCCTCCGCATTTTATCTTCAAATATATGATCAGAGTCAAGAAAATAGTGGGAGGCGCGCTCTAAAGCATCTTGCAGTAACTGTTGAATACACAAAGAATACTGGGATGCGATTAGAAAATAATATCATAATCACATCAATTTTATTATCTGATTATTGCTAGAAAACAGTTTTTTTGAAAAATAAGAGTAAGTTAATTCACGTTGTTGTGAATAACTTTGACCCACGTGCTTAATTTTCTGAGATATTGAACTCTTTTTCAAGATGGAGATTTTCTTCGGTTTCTGTACAAGTAACAGATTTGGTTATTCTATACAATCCTGCTTCAACATCCTCAGCAAAATGTTCTGACGGGTTGAAATATTGTTTGAAATCCTCACCCGGGTTCAATATTATCATTTCTAAAGTGACTGCCATTTGCATTTCGACGGTCTTCCAAACATTTTCATCTTGCTCATAGAGTTCAATTTCAAACATCCTGCCAAAGGTTATCGGTACAGTTCCAGTGTTCTCAATTGTGTATTCGATATTATCTTCTTTATTGAAAGCTTCCTTCTCTAAGCTCAAAACAGCATCATTATAACTTTTGTCCATATCTACATAGAATATTTTGCTTAACTCTAATCTTTCACCTGTATTTGCACAGTTCAGGTTCTTTTTTATTCTATATTCGCCCTCATTCACTTTACCTTCAAAATCAGAGGCTGGATTAAATATTTGCTCATCAAAAGTTTCTCCGGGAGATAAAATTAATAGTTCTTCAGTCCACACCAGATCTAAATCTATTCGTGTCCATGTTTCATTGATCCGGTCATAATACTCTATACTGAATGCACGGCCTAATTCCAGAACAGTATCTCCAGTATTCTCAATTTTGAATTGGATATCTTCATATTTGCTAAAACTATCATTTGCTAGGTGGATAGTTGCATCTGGTCCGGTTTCATCAACAATGTTATTGTCCAAACATCCTGATGATAACAATAATAATGCAACAAATCCAATTGATATCAGATGGATGGGGTTTTTTTTCAGTCTTTTTATCATACTGTTCATGTTCATCGATCACATGTATGTGAGCTGAACAGATAAACCATTCTTAAGCTTCAAACCAATCCGTAGTTATTGTTCTTAGCATAAAGGACTAAGAATCAGTACTTGAGTAATCAAGTGTCATCCTATCCTTATGTCTATTTTCATGTCATATAAAAAAAATTTGTTTTCAGAAATTGTCTGCGGAATATAAGATACCAGGACGGTAACCGAGTTATTCCAGGTCCAAGTTGCAAATAACTTTAACTTTTAATCTCAATCAAAAGAGTGGCGGGCATGGCGCGAATCGAACACACGTCGATGGTTATTTCCACAATAATGTACCGGAAACCATCAGGATATCCCCTACCCTACATGCCCTTTTGGATGAAGGAGTAACCACAGAAAAGATATTAAATCTTTCCATCATCAAATACCAATTTATTAATTTGATATGCAAAATACAGTCATATTTTTAGTGAAATTATACAACCTTTCAGATTATCCATCTATTTCATTGCACTGATGTATAGTTGTATCCTTTCACAGTTATTGCCTGTGTTTTAAATTCCAGTTTTAGCCTACATCTTGAATACTTTATCTTATAATACAATACAATACAATATAATATAATATAATTTATCAGCATGTGTAAAACTCTTGTGAGCAATAATTCGCGTGTGGGATACTTTTAAATAAAATAGTCATATACTCGTTCATTTACAATTATGAATAGCGTTTTAAGCCTGGTTTGCCAGGGAGGTTAGCAGCTACGCAATCATATGAATAGCTATTCCATCCCGGTTCGAATCCGGACCATGGTTTTAGAGGTACTGTCAGCTCTACCTTTACAGACATGCAGAAGCCTTCGATGTCCTCTGTAAAAACGTACTTCAAGTGTAACATTATATAATTTGATATTTCATAGTGCACAGTAATTGCTCATACTGTTCCTATTATCTTTGATATGGGGATAAATCCATGAAGATAAAAATGCCATCAGGAAATCTAAAGGATATATATATTGAATCCATGACCGTGGAAGAGTTACTAAAAAGCCTGCAAATAGACCCTGGAGAGGTGCTTGTTTCAAGGGATGGCCATTTCATTCCTGAGGATACTTTGCTTTTGAACGATGATCATATCCGTATCATTCAGGTTGTCTTTGGTGGATGATAGCTTCCTCCAAAAGGTTCAAGTCCCTTCAGTGTTTCACTCAATGGTGTCACTTTCTTGCCATGACAGGTCTGAAGTAACACCGGTTGGTACATCTGTGATCCTGCCCGCACAGGTGTATACGTTCATCTTCTTCCCTCTGACAAAACCTACAACAGTCAGTTCACACGATCTTGCAATTTCAAGGGCAAGTGTTGTACTTGCACCTCTTGAAACTATCACCGGGATATTTGCAGTGAGGCATTTTCTGACCATCTCAGACGATATTCTGCCTGAGCATATGACAAAAGTTGATGAAAGGTCTATTTCATTATCAAGTGCATAACCTATTATCTTATCCAGTGCGTTGTGCCGGCCAATATCCTCAACTATCTTTACCATGCCTTTTTCACTATAAAGGCCAACTACATGTATACCACCGGTCAGTATGTGAAGCTGCGAACTAAGGCATTCCTTTAAAGAATCACGTATGTTTTCAGAATTTAGCTTAAGATTAGATCGTATCCTTGGAAGTTTTTCAATGTCAAGATATGACATAGTTCCTCCACATCCGCTAAGAACTGTTTTTTTTGAAACTAGTATCTTGAAGGGGTTCTTTGTAAGGATACCTGCGCTGTTTCTATCTACCTTTATTGACTCAATTTCGTCAATATCCTTGATTATTCCTTCCGTATAAAGAAAACCAATGATGAACTCATTGATCATATCAGGACTTATCATGGCAGTAAGTGCATGTCTTCCATTCACTGTTACAGCAAGGGGCAATTCCTCGATTACAGGGTGCTTTTCAATATCAAAGGCGCCATCATCTCCTTTTATACAATCCACTTTTGTGTACATTCATAGTCTCCTTACCATCTCTTTTATGGTCTCTAGGATAAGGTCCACCTCTTCTGTGGTGTTGTAGAGATAACTGCTTATACGAATGGTTCCGTTTTTCAGTCCCATGCGCTCCATAAGTGGCAGACAGCAATGTTCTCCGGACCTGGCCATAATGGCAGCCCCCTCATCAAGTATATGTGCCACTTCATGCGGATGCATACCATCAACATTGAAAGAGACAACACCTATACGATCATGAGCTTTCTCTGGCCCATAAACAGTCACACCCTGTATCTCATAAAGTCCATTAAGCAATCTATGTGTAAGCTCTCTCTCATGAAGCTCTATGTTCCTAATGCCTATATCTTCAAGGTATTCAACTGCCATTCCAAGTCCAATGACGCCTGATATGTTAGGTGTTCCGGCCTCGTAACGCTGGCATCCATTTGCAAATGTATGGCTATCCAGGGTCACCTTATCTACCATCCCCCCTCCAAGCAGCATAGGCTCTATATTCTCTTCTCTCATCCACAGTACACCAGTGCCAGTGGGTCCTAACATCTTGTGGCCGGAAAAGCACAGAAAGTCACAACCCAGGTCTTTTACATTCACTGGGATATGGGGGACAGACTGAGCTCCATCAACAAGCAACATTGATCCTTTATCATGGCACATATCTGCTATTTCCTTTACCGGCAGGATACTTCCCAGAACATTAGATGCATGGGTAAGAGCAACCATCTTCGTTTTGTCGTCTATGGCAGCTTCAATATCATCAAGACAAAAAGAACCTGATATGTCTGTGTTTATCACTGATACATCAACGCCTCTTTTACGCAAACGCATCCAAGGTAGAAAATTGGAATGGTGTTCCAGTACAGTGATAATAACTTTATCTCCCTTTTTCCATTCCGTGCCAAATGCAACCATATTGATAGCTTCTGTGGTGCTCTTTGTAAAAACAGTGCTTCCATGCTCTCCTGCAATGAAGTCGGAAACTTTGTTCCTGCAATGCCAGTATCTTTGTGTGGCTATGTTTGTGAGGCGATGTACACCTCTTCCAATATTTGCACGGTAATGCCTTTCAAAATCGTTCATCGAACCAAGTACCTGATCCGGGGAAAGGCTGGTTGCAGCATTGTCCATATAGGACAATTGAGAGAGGAGGGGAAAATCATCCCTTATCCTTTTTATGTTCAACATATGTTTCATCCGGGTTCTTACAAGACTAAGGATAGTTGAATATCTTTATTCACTTTTGTCATTGATACACTGCAGTCCTTCTTCACGCAACTGTCGGCAGATTATGCATATTCTATCTGCAAGATCATCAACATTCTCATCCTTTATATCTTCTGCAAGACCCCTTATTGCTATTTTGACTTCCTCATCGAATACTATGCGGTATCCTCTTTTTTTTGATAGGTACTGTGAAACGGCAGAAGGTGCCATATCCAGCTCCCTGGAGATCTCTTGTTGCGTAAGTCCACAGTTTAAAAGCTCCTCTGCAATTGCGGCACGTATTGCAGGCAACACATCCCAGACTATTATCTGACAGGGCAATTTCATGTTACTTTGTCCTTTTCTTTATTATCTATATATCTATACCTACTATGTATGTTATTTCTGATACTTCAGCCATTAGCCTTATAAAAGGCCTTTTAATTAATTATTCTATTTTTTTTGCTCTATATGGGTAAATATGGTGACCATATAGCTTTATATGTGGGGTCAAGAACATTTACTCAACGAGTTTCTATACTCACAATTGTGAATACGAACAAATATTAATAAGCTTTTCCTATGTATACCGTTGTGTTCTTATCATTGCAATAGCCTTATATATTCTCAATTGTTAAATCAGTTCACAATCGTGAAGTACGCTGTGACCCTGATATGAGTTTCCCTTGGCCAGAGATTTTCATTTTCAAAAGACAGGTAGAAAAGGAGTTTTTCTTATGGATACTAAAGTACATAAGACACTTGAAGCACTATTTGTCTTTGAAGGAGTACGTGAAATGTTGCAGCGATCACTTCTGGGTTTAGAAGACTGGCAGATGCTGCTGGGAAAAGATGACGATCTTGCAGGTCCAGCTGGATATCTTGCAGAAAAGTATAAGGTAAAGGTCAACAGGAATAAGTTATGACTTTTCATTGCAGGGATAATATTATGTTTAGCCATGAAGAACTCGAACGCTACAACAGGCAGATAATGCTTTTTGGTACAGAAGGTCAGAAAAGCCTAAAAAAGGCAAAGGTTTGCATAGCAGGTGCCGGGGGACTTGGATGTCCTGTGGCACTTTATCTTTCAGCTGCAGGGATAGGAAACCTAAGGATAGCAGATTATGATATAGTTGACAGAACAAACCTGAATCGTCAGGTGCTGCACTGGGAAACAGATATAGGGAACCATAAAGTATCATCAGTGAAGGAAAAGCTAAAACTTCTAAATCCTCACATCAAAGTTGAGACATTCCATCTAAAAATAGATGATAGCACTGTCCATGATTTGGTAGAGGATGTAGACATAATAGTTGATGCCATGGATAACTATGATACCCGTTATCTTCTTAACCGGATTGCCCATGAAAAAGGTATTCCTTTAATCCATGGTGCTATACGTGGCTTTGACGGTCAGACATTTACGATAATCCCTGGTAAAAGCGCCTGTTTTAACTGTATCTTCCCAACTTCTCCTCCGGAAGAGATATTTCCGGTTGTAGGTGTAACCCCTGGCATTATTGCAATGATACAGTGCAATGAGGCAATTAAGTATCTGCTGGGAAAGGGCAAACTCCTTACAGACAGATTATTTATATGGAATGGCCTTGCGTCCGAGGCAGAATACCTTTATGTGTCCAGAAGACAAGATTGTATTATTTGTGGCAATAAGGATCATCAAAAATAAGTATTATAGGAGGTAAAGCAATGATCAGGATAACCGAAGATGACTTTGACATAAGTGCAATTATAGCTCAGGTTAGAAGTTCCAGTATGGGTGCAATTGTAACTTTCCTTGGAACCGTAAGGGATGATGGTATTGACATGCTACATTTTGAGGTGTACGAAGAATTAGCTATCAGGGAACTTGGATCGATAAGGAGTGAGGCACTGGATAGATTTGACATCCAAAGTGTTAATGTGATACACCGTGTGGGAGAACTGTCTGTGGGTGAGAATATACTGCTTATTATTGTAGGTGCAGGTCATCGAAAGGAAGCTTTCAGAGGATGCGAGTATGTCCTTGAACGTATTAAGGAAAGCGTTCCTATATGGAAAAAGGAGATAGGGGAGTCAGGGCAACGATGGATCCCAGGTGAGGTTTATGACTCCTGACAATATGTAAATCACTTCATTCAGACATCAAGCATTCTTTGTATTGCCAGGCGCGCTCTATCTCCTATTTCACCTGGTATTGTTATTCGAGGTGACATTTTTTGTAATGAATTGCAAATTTTCGTCAGATCTGTCATTTTCATATTGGTACATATGGCATGTGAGGATAAAGGATAACATATCTTATCAGGGCAATCTTTTTTAATTCTGTGAAGTATGCCTATTTCCGTACCGATTATGAACTCTTGCTTCCTGCTCTGGCAAACATATTCGATCATCCCGGAAGTTGAAGCTACCTTTTCTGCCATGTCAACTACCTCTGCCCTGCATTCAGGATGCACCAGGATTTCTGCATCAGGATGAAGTTCTCTTGCTTTGTTCACATCATCGGGTGTTATTCTGTCGTGCACAAAACAGAAACCTTCCCATGGCATAATGTTCTTATCAGTGAAAAGGGATACGTAGTTTCCCAGATTCCTGTCAGGTACGAAAATGATCTGGTCTGCATCAAGGGATTGCACTACTTTTACGGCATTTGATGATGTGCAGCATATATCACTCTCTGCTTTTACTTCTGCTGTAGTGTTCACATAACAGACAACTGCTGCATCAGGGAACCTTTGTTTAAGGACACGCAACTCCCCTGCTGTGATCATGTCTGCCATTGGGCAATTGGCTTGTTCAGCTGGCAAAAGTACAGTTTTTTCCGGTGAGAGTATTGCTGCAGTCTCTGCCATAAAGTCAACTCCGCAGAAGACTATCACATCCGCATCATAGTTAGCCGCTTTTCTGGCAAGTTCAAGGGAATCCCCGGTGAAGTCCGCTATTTCCTGGACCTCCTCAATCTGATAGTTGTGGGCCAGAATAACAGCATTGTTTTCTGCCTTAAGCTTTTGTATTCTCTCTTTGAGCCTTTCTGAGTGAGGCATCGTTTTTTCTTTATAGGCCATAGATCTTCCCTTATTTAGTTAAAAACCTCTCAGTCTCACTATTTCACAATTGAGAAGTCTAAATATTGCAATGTACCTTTTATTATTTACATTTTGCTCAATATCAGACGATAGTGCTAATTTCCAGGGTTGTAAATATAAAAAAAGTAATTGTATTGATCACATTTAAATATCTTTCATAGAAGGCACTCAAAAGTGCCTGCTGAAAGATGAGAAGTAGTAGGTTACAGATTCAATCTGTAACTTAAAGATTTATTATTGTTGACAATAACAAAGGTTTTTAGTTCTGGAGCACTATCTCGATATTAATGTCCTTTGGAACCTGAATGCGCATAAGCTGTCTCAGTGCACGCTCATCGGCTGCAATGTCTATGAGCCTTTTATGCACACGCATTTCCCAGTGGTCCCATGTAGCTGTTCCGTCGCCACTTGGACTTTTACGGACAGGTATCACCATCTTTTTAGTAGGTAGTGGAACCGGTCCTGAGATATTTACTCCTGTTCTGTCTGCAATGGCTTTGACCTGGTCGCAAACACCATCAAGGTTTACAGGACTTATCCCTGACAATCTTATTCTTGCTTTCTGTGACATGTTCATCTCCTAAAAAAGGAAAGTAGGGAGTGTCTTACTTCTGCTTGACACTCATACACATGCCGGCAGCAATTGTCATACCCATATCACGGATAGCAAATCTGCCAAGCTGCGGGATTTCCTTTACTGGTTCGATAACCATTGGTCTTGTTGGTTTGATCGTAACAATGGCTGCATCCCCTGCCTTGATAAAGGTTGGGTTCTCTTCCTTTACCTGACCAGATTTTGGATCGAGCTTTTTGTCTATGGACATTAGCGTACATGCCGTCTGGGTTGTGTGGCAGTGGAAAACGGGTGTGTAACCTATTGTGATAGCAGATGGATGCTGAAGTACCACTATCTGTGCAGTGAACTCATCAGCAACTGTTGGTGGTTCCTTGGATGGGCCACAGACATCTCCTCTGCGCACATCATTCTTACCAACACCTCTTACACTCCATCCAATGTTGTCTCCAGGTGTAGCCTCTGGGATCTCTTCATGGTGCATCTCAATCGACTTTACTTCTCCTCCTGCTCCACTTGGATTGAAAGTAACATTCTGTCCTTTCTTCATGACACCGGTCTCGACCCTTCCAACAGGCACAGTTCCTATGCCAGAAATGGTATATGCATCCTGTACAGGCACTCTGAGGGGGAGCTTGTCTGCCTTCTCAGGCTCCTTAATGTCGTTAAGTGCTTCTAAGATCGTTGGACCATTGTACCAAGGAGTGTTTGAACTTGAGTTACTGATGTTGTCTCCTTCAAAAGCTGATGTTGGAATGAAAGGAATATCACTTGCTTTAAAACCTACCATTCCAAGAAGCTGTCCTACATCCTTCTTGACCTGTTCGTATCTCTCTTGGCTGTACTTTGCTGCATCCATCTTGTTAACAGCGATGATCAGCTGGTTGATACCAAGGGTCCTTGAAAGGAACACGTGCTCTTTTGTCTGTGCCATCACGCCATCAGGTGCTGCTACTACAAGGATAGCTGCATCAGCCTGTGATGCACCGGTGATCATGTTCTTTACGAAGTCACGGTGACCGGGGCAGTCAACAACAGTAAAGTAGTATTTATCTGTGTCGAACCTCTTGTGAGCGATATCGATTGTTATACCCCTCTCACGCTCTTCCTTCAATGAGTCCATTACCCATGCAAAAGCAAAAGACTCTTTTCCTTTCTGTCTTGCTTCTGCCTTGTATTTTTCGATTAGATGGGCAGGTATTGCTCCTGTTTCGAACATCAATCTTCCGACAAGGGTTGATTTGCCGTGGTCAATGTGACCTATAACTGCCAAGTTCATGTGTGGTTTGGTAGCTGCCATTTTAATTACTCCTTATTTTATGTTGATTTCAATATGATTTGACCTAATAGTTGTTCCTACGTTTAAACCTTTCTGACGAATTAAGACATTTTGCAGTAAAGACTGCAAAAAGCATAATTACATACTGAGGAAATCAGTTGCCTTTGGAAGTTCTTTCTTTAATCCTTTTCTCTCCCTTATAGTTGAAACGATCTCATTGGTCATGTTAGTAGGAAGTGTTTCAAAACCTGCGAATTCTGTGCTCCACATTGCACGGCCTTCTGTGGCCGATCGGATGTCGCCTGCAAATCCGAAAAGTTCTGACACAGGGGCCTTGGATTCAATTATGGTCATATCTCCCTCGGCTGTCATGTTGTTAATAACACCACGACGTCCCTGAATCTCTTTTGTTGCACCACCCATCTGGTCCTGTGGAACCTGTATGAAAACCTTCTGGTACGGCTCAAGAAGCGTATCGTCTGCCATAAGCATTGCAGCCTGTATTGCCTGCCTAGATGCGGGTATGACCTGAGCTGGTCCTCTGTGGACAGCATCCTCGTGAAGCTTTGCATCCATAAGTTTTACCTTGACACCCATACATGGTTCCCTTGAAAGTGGACCTGCCTTCATTACCTCTACAAATCCTTCAAGTATAAGTTCCATGGTTTCGTTGAGATGCTGAATACCCTTTGTCATGTCAAGATATACGTTGCTTTGGTAAATATCAACGATACCTTTTGCCTCATCTTTATCTAGGCCTGCTTCCATGAGCTTCTCTCTTCTCTCAAGCTCGGGCATTCTCATTGAAACATCTCCGCTTCTTATAATTTCCCTGACCTCGGTCTGCAAGGGCTCTACCTCTACATAGAACCTGTTGTGTCTGTTTGGTGACTTACCTTCAACAGGACCTGCATGGGAGCGGATAGTTTCACGATATACCACAATAGGTGGGGTTGTACTTATCTCTACACCTTTATCACGCTGGATTCTGTGGCCAATGACCTCAAGGTGTAACTCTCCCATGCCAGCCATGAGGTGCTCTCCTGTCTCCTCGTTGAGTGTTATGGACAGAGTGGGGTCTTCTTTTGCTACCTGTCTTAAAACCTCTACCAGTTTTGGAAGATCTTTCATGTGCTTAGCTTCAACAGCAACAGTAACTACCGGTTCACTGCCATGCTTTATGCTTTCAAAGGGAGTCATGTCTTCAAGAGTAGTAACTGTGGAACCTACTATCGCATCTTTTAGGCCAGTAACCGCTGCGATGTTACCTGCAGGTATTCTCTCTACTTCCAGCCTCTCAGGGCCCATGAAGATACCAACCTGCTGGACCCTGTTCTTCTTAGTTGTGCCTGTTACGTAGACTTCCATCCCACGGCTTAGTGCTCCACTAAAAAGTCTTCCTGTTGCGACCTCTCCTGCATGTGGATCCATAGATATATCAGTTACCATGAAAGCTATGTGTCCTTCATCGTCTGCCTCGGCCATTGACTTACCTATTGCTAAGTTCTTGTCACCATGCCATATTACAGATACCCTGTCACTTTGTGCCTCAATGGGGCTTGGAAGGTGCTTTATGACCATGTCATTAACAGCTTCATGTAGTTGACATTTCTCTGCAAGTGCCTGCATGTCTCCTGCACGACAGTAGTCATATACCTGGCCAAAACTGATGCCTGTTTTTTTCATCATTGGTACACTGATGGCCCAGTTGTACAATGCAGAACCAAAGGCCACAGTACCGTTTGCAGCATCAACTCTCCATCCGGCTTTGTACCTTTCCTCGTTCATGCCTTTGATGAGCTTGTTTACATGGTCTATCAGTTTACCAAGCCTTATCTGCATCTCCTGAGCATCGACCTGCAACTCATTTATAAGGCGGTCAACTTTGTTTATGAACAGTACCGGCTTGACATGTTCCCTTAGTGCCTGCCTGAGCACAGTCTCTGTCTGTGGCATTGTGCCTTCCACTGCATCAATGACTACGACTGCCCCATCAACAGCACGCATTGCACGAGTAACATCCCCGCCAAAGTCAACGTGACCTGGGGTGTCAATGAGGTTGATGAGATAGCTCTCTCCATCATATTCGTGAACCATCGAGACATTTGATGCATCAATGGTGATACCTCTTGCCTGCTCCTCTTCGTCAGAGTCCATGAAGAGCTGACGCCCGGCAAGATCTTTTGAGATCATGCCAGCGCCTGCAAGAAGGTTGTCTGATAATGTGGTCTTACCATGGTCTATATGCGCAACGATACCGATATTACGTATCATCGTCGGATCATTCATGAGCGCTGTGACCTGCTCAACCATCTTTTTCCTTCTACCCATATTTATTACCTGATCCTGGATTCAATTAAATGATAAATGCAGCATTAACGTGCTGCCTTTGCAACCCTTTCCTTTGCATCCTTCCTGTTGATGGAGAAGCACTTAGCATCTCTGTTGGAAGCTGCTATGATCTCAGCTGCAAGACACTCTGATGCGCTTTTCTTGGACTTGAAAGCAGCCTGGCTTGCTCCCTTTGTGATGTACCTTAGTGCAGTATCAACACGTCTTTGAGGGGCAGTATCCACGGCTTTTGGCACAGATATACCACCATATTTAAGCCTGACAACTTCCTCTCTTGGACCTGCATTGGAAATAGCTTCCACAAGCACCTGTACGGGATTCTTCTTTGTCCTCTTGTTGATCAGATCCAAAGCTTCAGAGACTATGACCATTGCATTCTGCTTCTTTCCTGTGTTGATCTCTGTGCGCATGACATTGTTGACAAGTCGCTCAACAATGCATATGTCTGATTTGTTGAACTGTTGTCTTGCATGTTTTCCATTGGTATGGGGTATAATCACAGGATCAAGGTTTACATATCTCTTTATTCCAAGATCATTTACCTCTACTTCTGTGAGATCCCATTTTCCGAATAACTTGTACATCTGTTTATCTCCTTGGTTTCTCTTTTCGGCCAATGACCATCTCATTTAAAGAGACGTTGTTAACAGCAATGACCTTAAAGCGAACTCCGGGAATGTCACCCATTGCTCCTCCCATGCGGCCACCTATTCTTTCCACCGTTACCTCGTCGTGCTCATCAATAAAGTTTATAGCACCGTCTCCGGGACAGAATGCTGAAACCTGACGGCCGTTCTTTATCAACTGTATTCTGACACATTTTCTTATGGCTGAGTTTGGCTGTTTAGCCTCAATACCCACTTTCTCAAGCACAATCCCTCTTCCCTGTGGTGCTCCACCAAGAGGGTCGGCCTTCACATCTAATCCAAGTGTGCGTCTGTTATAACGAGGATCTTTCCACCTTGCATTTTTTCTCATGCGCTTAAGCGTATGAGCTGCATATTTTCCATTTGGCATATTATATTCTCCGATCTATGTCTTTGATGAGTATGATATCATTTGAATGAACACTGCAGTTATCATTGCAGGATGACATCATCTATATCATGATGTCTTCTTGCCACAAGCTTGACCTTCTCAATGTTCTTTCCGTTACGTCCTATGGCAAGACCTTTGTCTTTATTGGATACTTCTACATAAGCCAATCGCTTATTATTTCTGTTTGTTACGTTCACGGATCTTACAGCTACAGGGCTGAATGCATTCTTTATGAACACATCCGGCTCATCTGAATATTCGACAAGATCTATCTGTTTATCCACTGTATTTTTTACACGGTTGATGTGGTCCCCGTTCTTACCGATTGCAGCCCCCATCTCGCCTGCCTTTATCACATATATTATCCTGCTCTGTTCAATGATACAATCCTTTACAGATGCACCTGTTAACTGCTCAAATAATGCGATATACCGCATACCTTCAGTAGATAGCCTGATCTCGCCCAAATCTTGCAACTCCTCTTTATGCGGCAGCCATAATGTCAGATTCTCCGCTGTCAATGATGGCCATTGCAGCAATAAGGAATGGCTTTCCGCATGCTGGCCCAAGTTCTGTACCAGTGCCAGGGTAATTGAGTATCGGTACGTTTGTGCTCTCTATCTTTGCTCTTACTTCTGCAGGACAATTAGCTGCAAGGACTACCATCTTTGCTTCATTGTTCATTGCAGCATCAATGGTCCTGTTAGATCCAATGATCACCTTTCCTGTCCTGATCACTTTGATCAATGCTTTGTCAATGTTAATATCCATTTATATCAACTCATTTATAATGTCAGTTTGAGATTTGTATTAATAAGTGAATCCTTATATTTACTTTCTGGTTGTTCTTTGCATGAACCGTAATTAAAAGCTGTTCACCTTGCTATAAGATGCACGTCTCCGGTTCCCAGCTTAATAGGCTGACCTACAATAATGTTCTCTGTAACACCATTAAGCTCATCATAATCACCCCGCATCCCTGCATCAAGAAGGTGATTGACAGTGACTTCAAAGGCTGCACGTGCAAATACACTTGCTTTCTCACCTGAAATACCATGCCTTCCTATCTGTTTAACTTCTCCGTCACAACACATGATATCAGACACAAGCATTATGTGCCTTATGTCAACAGTAAGGCCCTGTTCTGATAGAGTATCTGTAGCCTCTGTGATTATGGCATTCCTTGCTGCTTCTATGCCAAATACCTCGTGTATCTCTCCGATGTTGTTTGTTGATGTCCTTGTAACATCCACACCATCGACCTGAAGAATATCCCTAAGCTGTGATCCTTCTGTATAGAGGGTATATTCTGCATCCTCTTTTCTGACAACGACCCTTTTTATCCCCTCAATACCTTTCAGTGTTATCGAATGGATATTCTTTGCCAGCTGGAGCAATTCACGATATGAAGGTGAGTTTGGAGTAATAACTATCTGGTTATCAATGTTTTCCGATACTTTGACCATCACATCAAGTTTATCACGTAGTTTGTCAGCTATGTCATCTATATTTAAGGATCGCTGTAAAAGTGTCTTTTCATGAAGATCTACTATAAGCTGCATATTTGCAAGATCAGTTGTTATCTCTGCCAGGTTCTCGATGTGGCTGGCCTCTATATCCCATGCTATCTTACGTGCCATATCTCTGTCGTCTGAAAACTCCTTTTCCAGTGCTATGGTCATCATTGGAGTGCTTGGTTGCTTTCTTGCATCTACTATCTCTATCAGACGTGGAAGACCCAGAGTTACGTTGATCTCTGCCACACCTGCATAGTGAAATGTACGCATGGTCATCTGTGTTCCAGGCTCTCCTATTGACTGTGCTGATACAACTCCTACTGCTTCGCAGGGCTCTACACAGGCATATCTGTAACTTTGACCCAGCCGCTCTATGATCTGCTCAAGTTCTTTCTTGGTGACACCTACCTTCATGACATCTTCTTTCAGTGTCTTAACTATATTCGCTGGAAGATCAAGCTGTGCTATCATTGAATCAACTGTAGCCTCACTGATCGTCATCTAGTTCACCTCCTTGCCTGTAACCATCCTAACTATCCTGTGGACTGCCTCAGGTTTGCTGTAGTCACTCTTTGTAGTGTCTATTCCATCTTCTCCATACTTGAACTGTACTACCACGCCTCGTGTCTCACGTACAGACCCGTCATACTGGACCTCAAGGTCCTGGAGTGCATTCACAAGTCTTCTTTGCAAGTATCCGGACTGTGATGTACGCACAGCAGTATCCACAAGACCTTCACGGCCTCCAATGGCATGGAAGAAATACTCTGTAGGATTTAGTCCGCTCTTGTAACTTGATTTAACAAACCCACGAGCATCTGCACCAAGGTCACCTTCGTCAAAGTGAGGGAGGGTCCTTCCGGCATATCCTCTCCTTATCCTTTCACCACGGACCGCCTGCTGTCCGACACATGCAGCCATCTGTGTAAGGTTTAGCATTGACCCTCTTGCACCAGATTTGGCCATTATTACAGCAGAGTTCTCAAGACCAAGCTGCATCCCGGCAATCGATCCGGTCTGATCTCTCGCCTTTCCCAGCTCCTGCATGATCTTCATCTCTATTGTTTCATCAAGTGTACGTCCGGGCAATGGCTCAAGTTCTTTTGCTTCATATGCATCTATAAGTGCCTTAACCTTGTCTTCGGCCTCGGTAAGGATGTTAATTATCTGCATCTGCGCTGTCCGTGGTATATCCTCATCAGCTATTCCAAAGCTTAGTCCTGTCTTCATCACACCACGGATGGCCAGCCTTGTGAAATCGTCCACGAATTTAGCTCCGGCACCGGGGTTGTATTCCTTAACTACTTTATCAAGTATCTTGCCCTTAAAAGCACCAATTGCCTGTTCATCTATCGTACCCTGGAGCATTTTACCATCCTCTATCACGACGTAGGCATCATGCTCACAATCCTTTTTCTTGCAGGTATCACACTTGAAGCAGACCTGTGCAGGGAATTCAAGATAAAGTCCCTTTGGCAGTATCTGGCTGAATATCTGTTTACCGTTCCAGAGCGGCTCACCATCCTCTGAATAGCTGGATGGTTCTGGAAGATCCTTTACATCGGATTTCCTTAGAAGCTCGAGCGCAGCGTTCTTAGTTATTCTGTTCTCGTTCCTTGTGAGTAAAAAAAGTCCTGATATATGATCATGTATACCACCAATGATAGGTCCTCCAAAACGAGGTGAGAGGATATTCTCCTGTACAAGCATAAGGATACTTGCTTCTGCCCTTGATTCTTCAGTCTGGAGTACGTGCATGTTCATCTCATCGCCGTCAAAGTCTGCATTGTATGGTGGGCATACAGCAGGGTTGAGCCTGAAAGTCTTAAAGGGCAATACCTTTACCATGTGGGCCATAATACTCATCTTGTGGAGGGAAGGCTGCCTGTTGAAAAGGATTATATCTCCCTCCATAAGCTGTCTCTCAACTGTCCATCCAACTTCGACCTTTTCTGCAAGCTCTTCTTTATTGATCTCAGATACTCTTATGCGTCTGCCGTCTTCGCGTATGACATAGTTTGCACCCGGATGTAACTCACTTCCTCTCTGGACATACATTCGCAAAAGCTCTTTGTTCCTTGAAGTAACAATTTCAGGAATCGTCATCTGCCTTGCAATTGCATAAGGAACACCTACCTCGTTTATGCTCAGGTTGGGGTCAGGAGATACGACAGTACGTGCCGAGAAGTTCACACGCTTACCCGAAAGACTTCCCCTGAACCTTCCTTCCTTACCCTTAAGACGCTGGGTCAGTGTCTTTAAAGGTCTTCCGGACCTGTGTCTTGCAGGTGGTACTCCTGAAACCTCATTATCAAAGAAAGTTGTTACGTGGTACTGGAGCAGCTCCCACAGATCCTCTATGATAAGTTGTGGTGCACCAGCATCCCTGTTCTCCTGGAATCTCTGATTTATTCTTATGATGTCGACAAGTTTGTGGGTGAGATCATCCTCACTGCGCTGTCCTGATTCAAGTGTAATGGAAGGTCTGACAGTTACCGGTGGCACAGGAAGTACAGTAAGTATCATCCACTCAGGTCTTGCGCTTGCAGGGTCCATACCAATGACCTTCACATCCTCATCAGGTATGTTCTCAAAACGGTCCCTTATCTCTGTAGGAGTGAGCTTGTGCCCGTCCTCTATATAATCACTTGGTTTTTCAAATTTAATCTCCAGCTGTTCTGTAGAGCAGTAAGGGCAGGATTTAGCCTTGCGCGCCTCTTTGAAAACCTCGTTTATCACATCATCCGGAAGGTGTCCGATATCTTTTGACTCTTCCAGCTGAGTCAAAAACTCCCTTTTCTTTTCAGGTTCAAGAAGCAGCCTGCTGCAATTGCGACAAATAGAGCGCAGTGTCTTGCGTATGGTCTTGTTAAAACCAACATGTATCACCGGCGCTACAAGCTCTATATGTCCAAAGTGTCCTGGACATTCGCCTGCACGGCTTCCGCAGCTCTTACATTTAAGACCGGGATCTATAACTCCCAGCCGAAGGTCCATAAGTCCCATATCTATTGGATAACCGTCATCATCATAGGTATCTGCAGTTATGATGGCGGTAATACTCATCTTCCTGACCTCACGAGGGGACAGGAGCCCAAATTTTATGGCCCCGACCCTTTTTGGAATAGATGGAATATCGTTCATTTTCTTACACCCCTTATACAGCATCCTCAAGTTGTAGTCTTGGAGCCACACCAAGGGATTTTATTTCATCAAGCAGCAATTTGAAGGCATAGCTCATTTCAACTGGATGGATATCTGTCTCAGCGCCACAATTGACACAGTATCTGACGTTTCTTTTCCTATCCAGCGTAGCCACCATTCCACAGTGTCCACATACAAGCTCTACGACCTTATCAGATTCATCAAGCAGTCTCTCTTTCAGGGTCATCGCTGCCCCGTGTCCGATAAGTACATCACGTTCCATCTCTCCAAAACGCAGTCCTCCCTCACGGGCACGTCCTTCTGTTGGCTGTCTTGTAAGCACCTGTACAGGTCCGCGTGATCTTGCATGTATCTTTGATGCTACCATGTGGTGGAGCTTCTGATAAAGTATAACTCCAACAAATACATCTGCTTGTATCTTATTGCCTGTAACACCATCAAAGAATATCTCTTTGCCTGTATGTGCAAAACCCTGTTCTTTTAGAGCAGCACGCAGATCCTTCTCATTCTCTCCTGAAAAAGCGGTAGCATTTATCCTTCTTCCTTCCATGGACCCTACTTTACCACCTATCATTTCAAGTACGTGTCCTACTGTCATACGTGACGGGATTGCATGAGGATTGATAACAAGGTCCGGTACAACTCCCTGCTCTGTGAAAGGCATATCA
The DNA here is from genome assembly GCA_003565715.1 of Methanosarcinaceae archaeon. GTDB lineage: Archaea > Halobacteriota > Methanosarcinia > Methanosarcinales > Methanosarcinaceae > Methanolobus. The sequence goes on along the minus strand of PXAV01000095.1, from coordinate 613 downwards.
GCATACGGTACTATTAGGCCGATAACACCTTTTTGACCATGCCTTGATGCGAACTTATCGCCAATTTCGGGTATCCTCTGGTCCCGGATTTTTACTTTTGCAAGACGTGTACCGTTTATTGATTCTGTAAGGATGACAGTGTCAACAACTCCCTTCTCATTTGAACGCATCGTTATTGCACTTTCTCTACGTTTCTCAACGGCGATACCAAAGTCAGATTGTTCTTCCAGGAAACGTGGAGGACTTGTCTTTCCTATAAGCACATCGTTTGGACCGACAACAGTTTCCGGATTAACGAGGCCGTCGGTGTCAAGATTTGCATACGCTTCAGGGCTTCTTGCTCCTCTGAACTCGGAATCGGGTATTTCGAACCTGTCCTCCTGACCGCCGGGATAACGCCTCTCTTCGCCTTCAAAGGTCCTGATGAAATGGCTCCTTCCCAGACCTCTTTCGATGGAGCCTTTGTTAAATACAAGTGCATCTTCAATATTATGCCCTTCATATGACATAACGGCCACTACGAAGTTCTGTCCTGCAGGTCTTTCGTCTGAATATATGGCATCAGATGTCTGTGTCCTGACCATTGCTTTTTGTGGATAGTGCAATATATGGG
>PXAV01000118.1 GCA_003565715.1 Methanosarcinaceae archaeon | reverse complement strand
GATGGAAGGTCCGACCACCGTTTCATCCCTCATACATGCAGCAACCATGGTAACAGCTGGTATCTACCTGGTAGCCAGAACATTCCCAATGTTCATCTCATCTCCTGAATCACTTATGGTTGTGATATACGTAGGTGCCTTTACGGCTATCTTTGCAGCTACCATGGCTATTGTGATGAACGACCTCAAACGTGTGCTTGCATACTCCACCATCAGTCAGCTTGGCTATATGATGCTGGCTCTTGGTCTTGGTGCAATAATCGGTGCAGAAGCAATTGGTATTTCTATATTCCACCTTGTTAACCATGCATTCTTCAAAGCATTGCTCTTTTTGTGTGCAGGCAGTGTCATACATGCAGTCTGCACCCATGACATGCGGCAGCTTGGAGGTGTTGCGAAAGTAATGCCAATTACCGGAGCAACAATGGTCATAGCATCCCTTGCACTTGCAGGTATAGGAATTCCAGGAACTCTCATCGGTGCCAGTGGAAAGTTCAGTAAGGATGCGATAATCGGAAATGCTTACCTTCTGGGAGAAAGCACAGGCACATGGATTCCATACCTTCTTGTGCTGGCTGCAGCATTCCTGACATCACTATACATATTCAGGTTGCTCTTTATGACATTCTATGGCAAACCACGTACTGACTACGGAGGGCATGAATCTCCTGCGTCGATGACCATTCCGCTGATCATACTTGCAGCGTTCTCTTTGTTCTTTGGTTCAATTGTATACAAGAGCTTCATTGCATTTGTCAGTGGTACGTTTAACAATGACTTCATAAGCCTTGAGATAAGCGAACTTGCAATGATAGGTGGTTATCAAATGGCATCTGCCGGACCACAGACATTGCTTGTCATGTGGCTTCCAGTGATCCTTGCTATTGCGGGTCTTTTGATAGCTTTCCTGGTCTACGGGCTAAGGATAGTTGATATGGACAGGCTGATATCAAGGCACAACCCAATTTACAAACTCCTGTACAATAGGTACTACCAGAATGAACTGTTCACTAATTTCTTCTCCATAAAGGTGATATATGAAGGACTTGCCTTTGCAGGGAGGGCTATTGACAGAGGTTTTGACTGGACTGTCAACTGGATAAGCGATCTCTTCATTGAGATAGGTGAATCTATCCGTCAGTTCCAGACAGGAGCCGTACAGAATTATGCAATGGCCATGATAGCAGGAGTGAGTCTTCTGGTTATATTAATTAAAGTGTTAATGGAGGTACTCTGATGTTGCCGATACTATCTTTGATCGTGCTGATACCTCTGATAGCTGCAGCACTTACATTATTGACAAAAACAAAGGAACAGGCAAGGACACTTGCCATTGTAGCGACTTCTGCTGTACTGTTACTGACTACATACCTGTACTCTAACTTTGACAGCAGTATAGCAGATAATCAATTCGTGGAATATGTGCAGTGGGTACCCTCACTTGGTATATCCTATCACCTGGGTGTCGATGGAATTTCTATGCCCCTGATACTCCTCAATGCAATTGTGATTCCACTGCTCATTCTTTTCACATGGAATGATGATAGAAAATCACCAAACAAGTTCTATGCATTGATACTTGCAACACAGGGAGCTGTCATAGGTGTATTCTGTTCACTTGACTTTTTCCTGTTCTATGTGTTCTGGGAACTTACACTCATACCGCTCTTCTTCATGGTGAGCATATGGGGTGGCCCCAAAAAACACCATGCTTCGATCAAGTTCTTCATATACACACATGTGGCTTCCCTTGTGATGCTGCTTGGTATATTCGCGCTTTACTTTGCAGCATGGGACATGACAGGAACTCCAAGCTTTGATATGCCCTACTTGTTGAACCAGTTCCAGTTCATAGAATCCGGGATTGCAAAGGATTTCATATTCCTTGCATTGCTTTTTGGCTTCATAGTCAAGATACCTACCTTCCCGTTCCATTCATGGCTTCCGGATGCATATACAGAAGCACCTACAGCAGGCAGTGTGCTCTTTGTAATGCTTAAAATAGGTGGTTATGGTCTCTTTAAGATAATGCTCCCAATACTGCCATTTACAACATCGCCTAACATGATGATTACCATACTGGCTGTACTTGGTTCTATTAGCATAATCTATGGAGCATTCCTTGCACTTGCACAAAAGGACCTCAAGAAAATGATTGCCTATTCAAGTATGAGCCATATGGGCTTTGTAACACTTGGTGCAGCAGGTCTGGTGTCACTATCTGTATCAGGAGCAATGTTCCAGCAGTTCTCACACGGACTTATTCTGAGCATAATGTTCATGTCATGTGGTATAATCAATAACGTGACGGGTACCAGGATCATAAACGATCTCGGCGGCCTTGCACAGAAGATGCCAAAACTGGCTGTATTAATGGTATTATCCTTTATGGCATCCCTGGGGTTACCAGGACTCAGTGGGTTCATAGCTGAGGTATCAGTGCTTGCAGGAGCCTTTGTGAACCTGCCTGCATATGTTATTATAGCACTGGTGGCCATTGTGATAACAGCAGCATACCACCTGTGGGCTCTTCAAAGAGCGATGTTTGGAGTGTATAATGAGAGGTTTGGTAATGTGGTGGATATCAATGTCTATCAGACCATGTCAATGGGTATAATTGCCATACTTGTGATCTATTTCGGACTAAATCCAAGCCCGGTGCTTGATATGATGTTGACCAATTCAGAATATATAGTCAGCCTGGCGGCTGTAATGGGGGTGTGAAAAATGGATCTGATGCTATTCGCACCTGAGATTACCCTTGCAGTCACAGGACTGTCAGTATTGCTTGTTGGACTTTTCCTTCCAACGGACTCAAAGAAAGTACTTGGATACCTTGCAAGTCTGGGTATCATAGTTGCCCTTATATTTGCCATTTCAAGCCTTGGTACCCAGGCAACAGCATTTAACGATACTGTATCAATAGATGCGCTATCTCAGTTCTTCAAGATAGTGTTCCTTGTTGTTGCTTTGCTCTTTGCGATCTCAGGTATTAAGTATACTGAAGGTAGCAGCAGTACTGAAGAGTTCTTCACCCTGGGAATATTCGCAACGATTGGTATGATGTTCGTTGCATCTGCAAATGATCTTATCGTGTTGTTCATTGCATTTGAGCTGGCAAGTTTTGCAACTTATGCACTTGCAGGTTTTGAAAAGAAGAACCCCCGTTCACTAGAGGCTGCAATGAAGTACTTTATCGTAGGTGCTCTTTCATCAGCCTTGTTACTATTTGGTATATCCTATCTCTATGGAGCAACAGGTACTACCAACATTCCCGGAATTGCAGCGAATATAGATGTACTTCTTTCAAGCCCAATGGGCCTTGTTTCAGTGGTGCTCCTGTTGGCTGGTTTTGGTTTTAAGATAGCTCTTGTACCATTCCACATGTGGGCGCCTGATACATACCAGGGTTCACCTTCTGTTGTATCTGCATTACTTGCAGCCGGTACTAAGAAGATGGGTATTGTTGCAGCCCTCAAGATATTCGTTGTTGCGCTTATAGCCCTTCAGGCAGAGTGGCAGATGGCATTTGCAATACTTGCAGTCATCACCATGACATACGGTAACATTGTAGCGCTCAACCAAACAAGTGTCAAGAGAATGCTCGCATACTCATCACTTGCACAGGCAGGCTATATCTCAATGGCTTTTGTAGTACTTACCCCTCTGGCTCTTGGAGGTGGCATACTCTATGTGATGTCCCATGGTTTCATGAAGGCAGGAGCCTTTATTGCCACTGCTGCTGTGGTATATATGGTACTCTCTGAGAAGAAGGATGCAGCAGATCCGGATCACATTGATAATTTCAGGGGCCTTGGCAGAAGAATGCCAATAACAGCTATCTCTATGACCATATTTTTACTTGCATTGGCAGGTATACCTCTTACTGCAGGTTACATCAGTAAGTTTGTCCTGTTCTCATCAACCATACAGGCAGGACTTGTCTGGCTTGCAGTGATAGCAATACTGAACAGCGCTATCTCTTTGTACTATTATGCAAGGGTTGTCAAGTACATGTACTTCCTCCCAACAGATAGTGATAAGATCAAGGAACCCCTTCCATACACAATTGCACTGCTTATTGCTGCAGCAGGTGTTCTGGTCATTGGTTTCTGGTCTGAGCCATTCATATACTGGTCAATGGAGGCTGCAAAAGTATTGATTCCGGGAGGTATCTAAATGGCAGATTGTGACCTTTGTGGAGTTGCTATTCCAACAGTAGCTCCTGTCAGAATATTTAAACCAAAGTATGCCAGCTCATATCCACATGGAATGTGGCAGGGTCTCTGTGATGACTGTCTTAACGCAGCAAAGAGAACCCATGACAGGACGGTGGAGTCACCAAGTTGCGGAACAGCTGGTATCTGTGAACTATGCGGAGCCATAGCACAGTTGTACGATGTAGGATTTAACAGACCATCTTTCTCAAAGGGTTCTGAGGAAGATATTGTACCACTATGTAAGAAATGCCTTGTTTCAATAAATGAGGCACACTCTGCATGGCAAAAACAAAAGGCTGAAGAAGAACATCATTGAAATGACCGGTCCCACCGGTCAATAATCTTTTTTTTTTTTGAATTTATCAGGTTGGGGGTAAGAAGATCACCGTTTTCAATCTCATATGATATCAAATTCAGTACCTCAATTCTATGAAAATGATCTTGATACTACTACTATTACTACTAATAATAATAATGATGTAGAACTTCCAAATATAGGATTGTTAAGGCGGTTGTATCGTAGATATAAGGGTAAGGGTATTTAGAAAACTTCAAAGCATCTAAAATTCCCATTGTGGCTAATGGAACGAAAATCAATAAAAGATCGGTTAAATGAAAAAGTAACCATAGGTATAGATGTTGGGTAAAAGATTTTGCAGTTCCTTACAACAGTAGAAAAATCAATATGAAAATATAAAAACTTTAATCACAGAGATATTAATGCCATTATTCACATCAAATAATTTGTATTAGGTAAGCAAAATCTAAGAGGAATATAAGCACCGTAGCAAATACGGGATGAGCTTGTGGACTTGTGGAAAAGGGTTCAGGGAATGGAGCAAAAAGCCACCCTATTAATAGGGTGGTAGTTCACAATATTATAAAATGTGTATATCAGTCTTTTATATAAAGGAGATACAAACAACTGTTTTCTCTCATTTCCATAAATCCCTGGGTCTCGGTTATCCCTGCTTTTTCAAGCAATACTTTTTTCCATGACTCTGGTGGGAGTGCTACTTTTCCTGTATATGCTTTTGCAGCTATCTGTGCATATTGTAAAGGTTTACCACCTATCTTTATTCTTTTTGCAACTTCTTTGCGGTATGTCTGGTGCATCATACATGCACTGTGTGCAGCAGATGGCTGTATTGTGTGGTTGAAATGATCAGTTGCCTCCATATGAACTGGATTAAAGCTACCTATTCTTTTTATGTATTCACCTATAGCCTTTGAAAAAGGACATATATTAGTAACAAAACCATACTTACTTATCTGTCCTATGCTCTCAAAGGATGAAAGTACAGATTCACCGTTTACGACAGCATTGGCAAAATCTTCCCATGTCTGGTATTCTTCTTCTGGAACTGACTTTGCAAGGGACTCTGCCTGCCCAACCATATAATTAGTAAATCCTTCAACTCCCTGCTTATCTGAAATATCTTCAAAGAACAAAAACACGGATACGTCAACAAAAGGATTTGATTCTATATTTTCGACCATTTGCTCACCTTTAATCGATTATTTCCTCTCCAGCACTTTTACCTTTTACAATGAGAGCAAAGACACAAGAAGCGTTTCGAAGTATACTTTTGATATGTCTTTCATCTACATTTATCCTGGAAAGGTTTTCAGGTACCATTTTAACTTCTCCTGTCATTCCTTTATTTGCTAGCTGGAGGCATTCAAGTGCCTGTTTTGCAACAGTTATATTGTTAGCTGCAACTTCCCTGAACTTCTGATGGGTAATACAGTAGTTTGAAACTGCAGAATCTCTGATCCTATTGTTATAACTATCAGCAACATCTGCATCCGAATCGGGTATTGGCCCTATCCTGGATATATATCTTGACATTGTAGGTAGCATAGGACATGTCTTTAATGCATATACATACCCAATAACATCCCCATCCTTATCTGTGATTGCTAGGTCGGTCTGGACATTTACAACACCTTCAACTGTAAGTGATGTCCTTCCATCTTTCATTGCCACATTAAAAGCTGGCCATCCGACATATGCTTCTTTGCCCATTCTCTCCGCGTAACTTTCACCTACACGGAGCCAATATTCAACGACTCCTTCGGTCCCTGCCTTGCTTACCATATCATCAACAAGTGAATAGATTGCAATGTCCATCATTATTACAGCTCTCCTCTTAACTTTAATATGTATTTATACTATATTTATATATTAATAGTACTTATAGTTTTTATTCTTTGCTGTTGAATGTATGTTATTATATTAAACCAATTTTATTTAATTATTGGCTGGACCATTTGAGCTCCGGATTATCGGGATAAAGCTTTTCTGTAATAAGGTTGTCATCTTCGATTATTCTGATAGCTTCATTTCGAGAGCATACACCTATCTCAAATATTTCCTCTCCTGCAACGTCATACCTTAATACCAAGCCACCAGAAATGGTCTCTATAAGCTTTACACTGTCCTGATTATTTGTCTCAAGTCCCAGCTCATGCTCCCTATGGCTTTTTGCAGTCCATAATAGTATGAGAAATTCTTTTGTTCCATGCTCTAAAGTGCTTTCTTGTTTCAATGGGGCTGAACTGTTTATTTCAACATTTTGAAAATTATCATTCGCAAAATTCACTTTAGTGTTTTTAGATAGCGAAACGTCTGATTTTATACCATAGTATGAACTATTGTTATTTTTTATTAAAAAATGCAATTTTTGTGTGAATGTAAGTTCATTCTCATTTGTTTCTTTGTTAATTCGCTTTAAATGATGTGTCCATATATTTCTCATAGGCCTACCACTGGATTTTTTCTATAGAAGAGACTTTTCAATCCAAAAATTTGTTTATTGAATCCTCCAATCTGTTAAGTGAGGAAGAATCTATTAAAAGGAACATATCTCCATATATTGTTCCTACACCAACATCTTTTTCAGATGGATATACCATGAACATTGTCTCAATTCCAAAAATATTTTGATCACAGCTATTGATCATAGATCTTCCTTTGTTAATTATTTTAATAACCGGTCCCGTACTGATATCTGGAACCGAATGCATTATCTTCAGGTTCAGAAAAGATGACAACGAATTAAGATATGATCCAGCAACAATATTTCCTGCTTCAAGTAAAGCAGATTCATAGATATCTGGTTCTTCGTCGTGTTCTATTGCTTGTAGTAATAATTTACTAAGATATACAGCATTGCCAAACTCAAATAACAACATAACAAGTCCATTTATGTCACCATGTACAGGAATCATTATTCCTGTCATTGTTATTGAATCGGGTATCATATCTACGATAGCAGATGGTTCAAATACCCTGGCATCAGAGAGGTTCAATTGGACATTCTTTTCTGTAAGCAGGAAGAGCGATGTACTTGCATTCCCCATTCCAATGCTTCCTAATTCCCTGAAAGCATCAACTGAAAAGTTATCCATATCATCATTCATTGTTTCATCTCTATACTTTATGCTTTTTGGATGTAACATTTTCGTCCATGTAAAAATTTTCACCCATGTAGAACCTGATGTACTCTTCGTTCCCACCTTTAAGTATCCTTATCTTTGTTCCATTTTCTTCTGCAATGTTAAGGAAAAGACCTTCGTAAATGGAAACAATTTGCGCATCATGTGCACTCTTATTTATCATTCCGACAAGGATCAGCTCGTTCTTTGTAAATGTCTCCACCATCAACGACATGAACTCATAGGTTTTTTTCTCTCCTTCTGTCAGTATCAGCTGGGTTATTGGTTCAAATATTACAGCACAACCTTTTGGTAATTTACTTGTAAGTTCAAAGAACTTGTCAAGATCATGTGCAGGTAACTTTATTATTCCATCTTCATTTTTAACCTGCTTGCAGGTCGATGATATCTCTATGAATTTCATTGCACCAATATCTATAAGGTCTCCGATCTTATCTTTATATAGACTTGTACGAGGTTCTGTAGAAACCAGTACTGTATTTACCATCTCTCCATAAAGACGCAGACATATCTCTATCACGGAGTCTTCATATCTTGCATTTGGAGTATATTTGATAATCGTTGATCTCTTTAAAAGCTTAGATACCTGCTCTACATCTGGAACATTATCTTTATCAATGTCCTGCTTAGATGTTTTTGTAAATACCATACCATCAATTAGAAAATCACCCAGCTTTTCCCTTGGGATTGTATTGAATGCCTGAAACATCAAATAACCAGCTGCAGCGAAGATACTTGTGTAGACTGCACTCCAGAAACCCAAAAAGAGCAGTATGGTTTCAGTGACATAATAATTCTGAGAACTTATGGCAATGGAAGGAAAAATTGCTGAGCTGATAAGAAAAACAGATGTGAGGGCAAGCAATAACCAGGCAAAAGACCCCCTTTTGGTTTCAAAATAGACCTTCACCCAGAAATAAATAGCTGCCAGCCCACATGCCATTGATATAGATATGAATAAAATGTGTATTATTGTTATATCCGGAGTTAACATCCTGAAACCACCTTTAATCTTTAATTACTAATATATTGTCCTTTATATATTAATATATGTTGATACCTTTTAATGCACTCTTTACTGTAAACTCTCCACTTTCTGTGTCCAGCACAATGGTGCGTCCATAATTCTTTCCCGTATCTTCTGCAATTATGGGTATCTTCAGTTCAGTTAGCATCTTTTTTGTAGCATCAATATTTCTCTCACCGATGTTGAGCTTGTTACTTCCATTAAATGAGAACATACTTGCACCTCCTGCTATCTTGGCAATAGTACGGTGCCTATAAGCTCCTTCTTCAATCATTCTTTCAAGAAGAAAAGGTATTCCGGTGTCAGCAAACTTTGCAACATTATCTTTTGATCTTGATTGCTCTGTGCTTGGAAGCATTATATGGACAATTCCCCCAACGCATGTACTTTTATCATAGAGGGCAATTCCAACACACGAACCAAGTCCGAGGGTTGTTATTTTTGCTGGGTTCTTTGCCACAGCACAGTCAGCCATTCCAACTATTATCATGTTTACCTTGTGCTTGATCTTCTCACTGTTTATGTAGCATATTGATTGAAATTGAAACAACCGTATTTTTTATACTTGTATCAAATACAAATATTGTATTTAGGTTATATTTTTTGCAATCTTTTCATATTATCAAAAGTTCATACCATTTGATCTATCCTCTCAAGTATGACTTCCATTGAAGAGGGGTCCAGTAATGTTAGGAACATCCCATCCATTCTGGTACCTTCTATCATGAACGATGTATCAAAAAGCAATGCACTCTCTGCTTTTTGGCTCATCTCTATGAGAATATGATCTATTATAGCACCAAGCATATCAAATGTTTGCATTGGGGGTGATGTCTTTACGTTAAGCATTAGAAAATCTGACAGGGAACTTACATAGGATCCTGCGAGTATATTCCCAAGCTCCTCTATAAGCGATTGATTTAGAGGGTCCATAATGTCTGTGTTTTTGGATCCATTTATTGTTTTACAGATATTAATTGTAGTTTCCTCTGAAAGCATCATAATGATATATCCTTCCACATCTCCGGTCACATGCATGATGACACCTGAAACAATAGCATCAGCACCACCAGATATATCAGGTACCTTCTCTATTAGTTCGACATTAAGCCTTGGAACTTCAATCCTGATCTCCTTTCCTATCATCTTAGAAAGAGATGTAACTGCATTTCCAACACCGATGTTAACTATCTCTCTTAATGCACTGATTTGAAAATCATTAAGTTCCAACATTTCATATTTCATCGGAAAACATCCTTTGATATTGATCTAGCCTGTGGATCATAATCCATCAGTCTATTTTTGGTAGATCCTCTCTTTTGAATTAAAGGGACTGAAAAGATCTTTCGATTGTCCTATCAGGGTCTCAGTTTTACCCATAACAAAAAAACCATCATTTGAAAGAGCGTTATAAAAATCCATGTACAGTTTTTCCTGTAACTCTTTCTGAAAATAAATGGTAACATTCCGGCAAAAAATTGCATCCATTCCCCTCATCTTTGGACCTGATATAAGGTCTTGCTTTTTAAAGCTCACAATTTTTTTAAGTTCATCTGAGATAATGTATTTCTTCCCATCGACCGTAAAATATTTTTTAAGTACATCATCATGTACATCTTTAACCTCAGCATCTGAATAAACGCCTTTCTGGGCTTTTAAAAGGCTGTCCTTATCAATATCAGTACCTGTTATCTTTATATTATATCTTTTAATTTCATCTCCAAGTATACGATGCAGTAAAATTGCTATTGAATATGCTTCCACTCCAATGGAACATCCTGCACTCCATATTTTTATTGAACGAAGCCCGTTTCTCTTTGACTTGATCATAGCAGGTAGTACATTTTTCTCCACTATATCATATACTTCAGGGTTCCTGAAAAAACTAGTTACATTGACTGTAAGCGTTTCCATTAAGAAATCCCACTCAATGTCACTGGTTTGAAGTAGTCTTAAGTATTCATGGTAAGTGCTGGAATTGGTTGCACGTAACCTTACATCGATTCTTCTTTTGAAATGTGAGTCCTTATAATGTTCACAATTAAAATCAAGGTTATTTTGTATAAGAAGCTTTAGATTTTCATAGTCTGCATTATTATTCTGGACAGCTTTGAGCATTTATATACCTCTGTGAACTCATCTCTTTATCTTGTACATCTTTCAAGTTCAGGGGTCAGCATAAAACAAATTACCCCATCATCTTTTTCATAACTGCAGCCATTATTATGTCTGAGGACCCTGGTTCAAAAAGCATATTGAATTCATTCTTTGAATTCGTAGAAGGAATAAAGCACTCACCCTTTACTACTATGAACTGATCGGCCACTCCTCCAATTTCCTCTCTGATGAAATCACCCACACCTTCCATATTTACTTCAATGTTTGGATCACTTATTCTCATATCGATCCCTAGGAAATCATTAACTACTCTCATATAGGAACTGCAAAGATTAACTCCCATATCACGTAGCTTCCTCATCTGCATCTCTTCGATTTTCATGGTTGTTCCAATGGGTTTCTTTGTAAGGAGGTCTGAAAATGATAATGCAGAGTATTTTGGGAGGAGTATGAGAGTTCCACCGTTAACATCGCCAGAAACATTCAAGTGTATGCCAATAACACTCCGATTCTTTCCTTCTTCGTCACTCTTTGAAATAATTTCTTCAAGAGTGAGCATTTCAACAGTTGGTATATCTATTTTTACCTCTCTGTTTACCATTTTAGAAAGCGATGTTGCAAGGTGCCCCATGCCTATATTTCCTGCTTCCTGAAATGCCCCTTTTGCCATTTCGTCTATTTCTGCCATATTTATATTCCTCACTTTAGATCAATGTAGCAATATCCAGGATAAGCGAAACCCTTCCATTTCCGAGTATAGTCGCACCTGCAAAGCCTTTAGTATTCTTCAAGATCTTATTATTAAGTGTCTTGATGATCACTTCCTGTTGGCCTATAAGACTATCAACCACAAGTCCTAAGTTTGCTCCGTTTTTCTCAACTAATACCACTATCAGCTTTTCTTTTTCTTCATATTCAGCTGTGCAATCAAGCAAATGATGTAATCTTAATAATGGAAACACCTCTCCTCTCAAAACGATCACTTCGTTACCTTCTATGGTCTTTATATCGCTTGATTGAATACCAACATACTTTATAACATTACTAAGTGGGATGGCATAGGTCTCTCCTGAAACCACCGCCATTAGTGACTGTATAATAGCAACTGTAAGTGGGAGTTGAAGCTTGATGATACTTCCCTGACCGGGTACCGAATTGATCCTTACACTTCCACCAAGTGCCTCTATTTTAGTTTTGACAGCATCCATGCCCACTCCTCTTCCGGAAACATCGGTAACTGTTTTAGCCCCGCTAAAACCGGGCATAAATATCAGGTTCTGTGCATCCGAATCTGATAACTTATTAGCTTCTTCCTGGCTCATTAGATCCTTTTTCACAGCAATCTCTCTAAGACTTTGAGGATCAATTCCTTTGCCATCATCCTCAACTTCTATGAGAATACTGTTCCTTTGGCGTGATGCTGCAAGTCTGACAAGACCTGAAACTGGCTTGCCAAGTATGCTTCTATCTTTTTCAGACTCAATACCATGATCCACTGCGTTGCGCAGAAGGTGTACAAGCGGATCACCAATCTCATCAAGAACAGTTCTGTCAACTTCTATTTCCTTTCCTTCGATTATTAGATTCACCTGCTTACCTTCAGATTTTGCTAGATCCCTGACCATTCTGGGAAACCTGCTAAAAATCTGATCAATGGGAACCATTCTTGATTCCATCACCTCTGTTTGTATCTCGTTTGTAAGACGGTCTAAGGTTGCAAGCGATTCCTCGAGGTTCTTGGAATCAAGGTCTGAAGCAAGCTGATTTATTCTTATCTTATTAATTATGAGCTCACCTACAAGGTTCATCAGGTTATCAAGACGCTCAATATTCACTCTGACACTCTGTATGCTTTTTACAGAATCTGATCTAGTAGGGACTGGACAACTCTGCTTTTTTATGATCTCGCAATTTTCTTCTGTATTTTCTTCAGTTTCGTTTTGTGTGAGGACAGTTAAAATAACATCTTCTATCTCTGCAATTTTCTTAACAGATTCTATAATTTCATCATCGTTAGCAGAGGTTGATACTACTATAGTGAAATCCCTGTCGAACTTTTCATCCTCTAGTTCAGTTTCATTTGGATCACATTCGATTATCTCTCCGAGTTTGTTAATATTGATCAGTACAAGTGTTGATCTTGCAGATTTGAGTATGCAGGATTCTTCAAGAATAACTTTCAATGATATTATCCTAATTCTGTGATTATCAGAATTACAATCCTTGTTTTTATCTTCATCACTTTTATCTGCCCCATCCTCAACATCCATGGCAGGGACTATCTCCTCTACATGTTGTGTGCTTTTGGCAATTTCAATACCAATATCTGTGATCTCTGAAGCCACTACATCGGTTATGGAGTCTGCGGAAAGTGTTGCTTTCATCATATTCGCAAGTGAAGCCCTAAGACTGGTTATATCCAAATCTTCATATGTATCTATGTTTTCAACAAGTGCCTCAAGGGTATCAAGGCACTGGAAAAGTAGATCGATAAGATTGTTGCTAACTTCGATATGTTCCTTTCTTACCATGTCCATGAGATTCTCCATTTCATGGGTAAGCTCCGCAATTGCACTAAATCCCATGGTGGCCGACATTCCTTTTAATGTATGGGCTGATCGGAACATCGTATTTATGTATTCCAGTTCTTTTGGATTCTGCTCAAGCCCCAGCAACGAATCATTAAGCTGTTGAAGATGATCTCCAGATTCTTCCTTAAATAAATCTTTGTACTCTGACATATCCATTATAATACCACCCTAAAATACCTGATTATCTTCGTTTCTACTTCACATACTAAATGTATTATTTACCATCCTTACGATCTCAGAGGAAATCTTTTCTAGAGGAACTACACTGTCTGCCAAATCCCTTTGTACTATTGCTTTTGGCATACCATAAACAACACAGGTTCTCTCATCCTCTGCGATTGCTCTTCCACCGGCATTTTTTATGCCTTCCACACCATCAGCACCATCAGATCCCATGCCTGTTAGCACAGTGGCTATTATGTTTGCTCCGTATATGGGTATCAATGATCGGAAAAGTACATTTGCACAAGGCCTTATTCCCAGTTCACGGGGTTTCTGGTTCAGTGAAACAACTTCGTGGCATATGCTGCCTGTATTCTTGGAAGTGATTTCCATATGGTAATTGCCAGGTGCAAGATAGACATGCCCTGGCTGAAGTATATCGCCTTCCTTTGCTTCGGTGACTATCAGCTGTGATTGGACGTTAAGCCTTTGTGCAAGTGATGCAGTGAATCCAGCTGGCATATGCTGCACTACAACAACAGGAGCCTTAAGGTCAGCTGGCAAACGAGGTATGACCTGTTCGAGCGCACGCGGACCTCCTGTAGAGGAAGCAATAGCAACAATTTTTTCTCCTGTATGTTTTTTATTAATTTTGCATACTTGTTTTGCTTGTGTATGATGTGAAAAGCTTTCTAATTTTTTTCCTGGTCTTTTGACGTGTTCTTCCATGAAATGGAGATTTTTCACATCTACTTTAGCAGCTATTTTTACTTTATCCCTAATGTGTTCAGCTATATCTGATAGATTTAGACTTATACTGCCTGAAGGCTTCTGTATAAAGTCCACTGCACCATATTCAAATGCATTCAATGTGCTTTCTGCAGACCTTGAGTCCACTGCTGAAAGCATTATTACAGGAGTTGGACATTCACTCATTATGTACCCAAGTGCATGCAACCCGTCAAGTTTAGGCATTTCAACATCCAATGTCACAACATCAGGTCTGAACCTTTCTACCTTTTCCACCGCTTCTAATCCATTCCTGGCAATAGCTACTACATTTATTTCAGGATCTTCTTTTAGTATGTCTGAAACGAACTTACGCATCAGAGCGGAATCATCGACAACAAGCACATTTATAGTCATATCAGATTACTTTTCCAATTACTTCTACGACTTTGGCTGCATCAAATGGTTTGACTATAAAGTCAAGTGCACCAGTCTTTAGTGCATCAGTTACAACGGATTGCTGTCCAATTGATGAACACATTACAACTTTTGCAGATGCATCCATCTCCATTATTTTTTTCAAGGCATCTATTCCTTCCATATTTGGCATTACGATGTCCATGAACACAAGTTCCGGTTTCACCTGTGGATACTTGTTTACAGCATCAAGACCATCTACACATTCAGCCACAACATCATGGCCATTTTTTGTTAAAATATCCTTGATGACCATGCGCATAAATGCAGCATCGTCCACAATCATTACTTTTGCCATATTATTTGTATCTCCATGTCTGGTATTTCAATGATATATAGTGTGCAAAAATTGTAAATTTATATTTCACAGTCTTAATATATCAATCTTATTATATAGTTATCAATATATTATATTATATTAAACTATTGTTATACTTGTATCATCAAGTTTAAAAGAGCTTGATAGTAATAATTATTAAACTGGAGTACTAAATATACCGCTCTAAATAGGGTATGAATTACGTGGGTTTAATGATCACGTGGATTTAATGATTACTGGGTTTAGCTGCCAACTAAAAAAACATTAAGTATACCAATTGGAAGCATATAAACTGTAATGAGATCGTTATACTTTTCAACATGTTCCTTGCTTCTGGGGGTGGGAATGAAAAAAGGATGTTCTTTACATGCCTTTAATGAAGAAGATGTTTTGCAAGGTCTTTTTGACAGCATTTTTAGTTTTTGCTTTATCCCTGTATATAGGGAGAAGGGCAAAAGATCCATATTTCGAGTCATTGCCGATTTGCTCATTTAGGATAAAGAAGGTGCAAATCCCGTTTTTCAAAGGTGGGATGCAACCCTTTAACTTTTCAGAGGCATGTATAACTATGCGTGAGGACAACGTGTATAATGAAAATGGTAAAGAATGAACAGTACAGTCACATCAAGTTATCCACAAAAGTGCTAATAGGACGAAGAATCTAACTGTCATGCTGATGCCTGCTGAGAATGCTACTATCCGGATGCCTATACGCGGGCCAAAAATTGACACATATCTTGGTAATAGTGTCTTTATGCTGAATATGGGTAACATGAACATACTTCCAAGCATAAGCACTATCATTGCCTGAACATAGGATATACCTCCACTGCTGATCATTGGTCCAAGTAATGATATTCCAAGGATAGGACTTACTACATAGCTTGTCAGAGGAACAATACTTTCAGCAGGTATGCCAAAAAGACTAGCAAGTGGTAATATATCAAATGCTTCAAATATTCCTCTGTCCCTTAGAATAAAAACCAGGGTAGTCATTGAAAGATATATGACAGCTATTTTTGTGAACAATTTTCTATTGCGTTTTAAAGAGCCTTTAATTGCTTCTTTAAGGGTGACCTTCTTAGAAGCTTTACTTTCTGCATATTTACAGTTGTTCTTTTCAAGGAACAACTTGCTAAGTAAAATGACCAAACTGACCTTCACTATTGCTGTGAGTATAAATACCATTACATAGAAGCCACCAACCACAGGTCCAAGTGCAGGAAGAACAATTGGTATCTGGTAGGTTATTATTTCCCTCATATATGCAGGTGTGCCGTTAAGCAATGCACAAAGCATTGTTTCTTTTTCGTTTATGCATCCTGTGTCCTTGAAATTGACAAGCATACCATTTGCAGCTACAGTAGATCCAAGGGAGACCATAAATGGTGATGCACATGTATCAGGAAGGTTGGTATGTTTGAAAAGAGGAATGATAAGACCTGAGAATTTTTGCATAAATCCAAGTTCTATCAGAATGCCTGCTCCAAAAAGCCCCACAAATATCATTATCAATATAGGTATGGCAAAATCCAGTGCACTCACAAGGACCGTGAACATGGGATTATTGTAGGAAGCAGTGAGTTATTAATCTATCTATTATGATAAGAACGAAACTGAAAAGCAAGATTTAATTACCTCTTTAAACTTCAAAAAAATTGTAATTAGAGCAGTTGACGATGAACAAAACTGCCATCACGGGTATACCGGTATTTTATATAGATCCTTAAAACCCATCAAGAGAATGTTCAGTGTGCGTATACATTGACAGGAACAACAGAAAAACCCGGACTGATAGTCATTGTCAAAAATGCATAGATATTGAACAAGTCGATATCAAAACTTCCGGGAATTTATCATTTAGGGGTATCTGCCAACTATCCCATCGTCCTCTGTCCTGTTAAGTAACATAGAAGGACAAGCACCCCAGTTCATAGAGTGGTAGTTGACGTATCTTTAATAGAAAAACCTTATATTGATTGTAACATATTCAAAGGTGGTGATCGAGTTGAAAAAGAGCCTTATGGATATTCTTGCATGCCCTTTATGCAAAAGGGATCTTATCCTGAACATCGAGAAAGAGGACAGCGATGAGGTTATATCGGGCACCCTGTATTGTTCTGAATGTGACGAATACTATCCTATAGAGGAAAGTATACCAAATATGCTTCCTCCTGATCTTCGGGAATGAAAATTGTGAGGCAGTCCATTGCAACAGGTACATATAAACAGGCTTGGCATAAACTCAATAGAATTTGAGACTGACATTGTCGAACTTCCACTTTCTCCAGGGGAGGAGCGCAGTTTTGAGCTAGTTATGATCAATTATGGAGCACCTACACATGTAAACCTGTCTGTAAGTGATTCTCTGAGGGAGAACATAACAGTTCTTGAAGACAACCCATATGTTAAACACGAGGACTATATACCACTGATAGCAAGAATTCCCTATGATGGCCGTCTATATACCAAGGGGCAGGTCTTCATTACAGTAGGCTACGGATCCAAAAGACAGGGTTTTAATCTTAACCTGGGTAACCCCGGCCCAAACGAAACTAATTTTGTGGTGGATGTTGACGAGTCACTATACAAACCCAAACCTATCAGCTCTTCCAGTTCTTCAAAAGGAGATAGTTCATCTTTTGGTGGAGGGCATAGAAGTGGAAATCGTGGGTCGATGCTTCCTCCCATATCATCTGACCTTATACGGTCCGCTATAGCTTTTGCAGCTTCAAATTCGATAGGTGTTTTCGTTGTTATTCTTTTACTTATCTCAGTCATTGTATTAGCTATCTTAGTACTTTCCATTGATACTGACCAGCTCTTCGGTTTTTATCAATCTGTTTTATATTCTATATTGATAACATTCTTTATGGCCTATCTATTACTCAGACTTCCAAAATCTAAAAGATGATCAAGGTGAATTACATGAAATATATCATAGTTACAGGCGGTGTAATGAGCGGACTTGGAAAAGGAATCACCACTGCTTCAATAGGACGCAACCTTAAGAATAAAGGGTATAAGGTGACAGCCATCAAGATAGATCCTTACATAAATATTGATGCTGGTACTATGAGCCCCTTCCAGCATGGAGAGGTCTATGTTCTCAAGGACGGAGGGGAAGTTGACCTTGATCTTGGCAATTATGAACGCTTCCTTGACACAGAACTTACAAGAGAACATAATCTTACAACAGGCAAGGTCTACGAATCTGTAATATCCAAGGAGCGCAGAGGCGAGTATCTTGGAAAGACAGTACAAATAATACCTCATATAACAAACGAGATCAAGGACAGGATAAGAAAAGTGGCAGCAAAGAGTGGTGCTGATATCTGTCTTATAGAAGTTGGAGGCACAGTTGGAGATATTGAGAGCATGCCTTTCCTTGAGGCTGTGCGTCAGATGCACCGTGAAGAACCAAAGGAGAACATCGCCTTTGTTCATGTGACCCTGGTGCCCATGGATTCACAGGCCGATCAGAAAACAAAACCCACCCAACACTCTGTAAAAGAGCTCAGGGAACTTGGTCTTAAACCCCATGTAATAGTTACCAGATGCAAGGAGCCTTTGCTTGAAAGTACTGTCTCCAAGATATCGCTTTTCTGTGACGTATCAGAGAAGGCTGTTATAAGTGCCCATGATGCAATGGATATCTATGAAGTGCCTCTGATGATTGAAAAAGAAGGTCTTAATGAATATCTGATGAATCATCTTGGACTCAGTTCCTCACAAACAGATGACTCGTGGTATAAGATGGTTGATAGAATGCATAAACTCAAAGGCGTTGTAAAGATTGGTATAGTTGGAAAATATACAAATCTTGAGGATTCATACCTGAGCATTAGTGCTTCCATTAAACACGCAGCTATTGAATGTGGTGTTAACTATGATGTTTGCTGGATAAATGCGGAGTCATTCGAAGAATATCCTGGGGAAATAGCAGATCTTACAGAATATGATGGCATACTTGTCCCTGGAGGTTTTGGTGAGAGGGGCACTGAGGGCAAGATAAAAGCTATACAGTTTGCAAGGGAAAATGACATACCATACCTTGGACTTTGTCTTGGAATGCAGCTATCTGTTATCGAGTTTGCTAGGAATGTTGCAGGTCTTGAGAATGCAAACAGTACAGAATTTGACGAAGATACTCCTTATCCGGTCATAGACCTACTTCCTGAACAGGAAAATGTTACCGATATGGGGGCTACTATGCGTCTTGGAGATTACGATGCAGATCTGCGTAAGGGTTCTCTTGCAGAGAGGATATATGGTCAATCCCGAATTGTAGAGCGTCACAGACACAGATATGAAGTAAATCCTAACTTTGTAGAAAAGATAGAATCTCATGGGATGATATTTTCCGGTAAGAACAGGAACAGGATGGAGATAGCTGAGATACCTGGTAAGAAGTTCTTCTTTGGCTCACAATTTCATCCGGAGTTCCGATCCCGTCCTGGAAAACCCTCGCCACCGTTTAAGGCTTTTGTACAGGCAATGATAGACAGGCGTGCATAACAATTCAAAAAAGAGGTATCCAGAATAAATGAGTAATGCATATAAATGCTTAACTCATTCTAAGGGGGTCTGTTTTCATGTATTCTCTGAGGACAGTTGTTGCATAGCTACCCTTTGGTAGGGAAAAGCTAAGAACTA
This sequence comes from Methanosarcinaceae archaeon, assembly GCA_003565715.1. Lineage (GTDB taxonomy): Archaea > Halobacteriota > Methanosarcinia > Methanosarcinales > Methanosarcinaceae > Methanolobus. Next base: position 3,464 of record PXAV01000118.1, on the reverse strand, counting down.
CCTTTCTTTTTCCTGGATTCAGTTCATCCTCGCTTGTTTCAAAATCCGGCCTGCAATGAAGCAAAATTTCCCTGCGCAAACCCTTTGAAGCAAGTTCTGGTATAAGGTTTATCTGGAAAGCTTCTTTTTGGATCCCGGTTTGTCTGAAAACATTTTCTTCAATTTCACCAGGCTTACCTGATGCAAAGTCAGTTTTATACCCTATCAGCGGTGCAGTGACAAATGCTCTCCCTTTTTTTAATAGGTTATTCATGCCATCAACATTATCTTCAGTCGCCTTCTGAACTTTTTTAGCATCTGGGAGTCCTTCTTTGTTCCTGAAACATATTATGTCTCCCATGTTTGCTCTGTCAAGGGTTAATCCACATTCTATTCTTTTACAGATAATGCGGTTGAAGATATATGACTGATAGGCATGTATGAACATCTTGCTTATGTTTTCTGAAAGCACACTAAATGAGCCTGCAAAATCCCCTGGGTTATTTACAAGATAGTGCATCATTGCTCTTTCGTATCTAAGACGCAAAGGGTATTCCTTGATACCATAGGCAAAATCAAGTGTTTTGAAAACATGGTCTCTTATTTCTCTTACTTCATCGGACTCGTCGGGAAATGACCTTGCAATATATGTCATGGCTGCTTCCTGGAAATTACCTTTGAGGAGTTGTTCCCCTACCACGTGGGTTACAGGTCTTATTGTTCCGAATCTCTGTATTCCAAAGAAATTGGGTACTCCTCCAAAGCCAATTATTTTATCTGTTGTAGCTGCCATGATAATCTGCAGCTTTTCCTTGCCACAATCAATGTCCCTTATTGTGATGATGAACTCGTTACCATAGAGATCCCCAAGTCCCAGTGAGCGATTTGACCTGCCTATTACTTTCATTTCTACATCTTTAATGTATAAATTGTCAATATCTTTTTCAGAAACATCGAATATGCTTATTTTTTGGGTAGTCTTTGCCCTTTTATCCTTTGTGCCCGCAAATCCTATTCTTTTCTGACTGATACCCAGCTTGCGTGAGATATCTCTTATAAGGTGATGCATATCCCAATTTTTCTTTGTCATCTCGATAACAATGTACTTCCCGCTATCTCCTTCCTGTCGATTGGTATTCTCCCGTACTATGAAATCATCCGTATCCTGTCTGAGAACTCCTCCAATCCCCTCTGTATCTGTACAGTACAGTTCAATCCCCATTTTTTTTTCTATTTCTGGTATCATTGCTCTCACTCATTGGCAGGGTCTATATCTATAACTATTATTTTATTTGTATCAAAAAAGCCCCAGTCATCATCTGCAGGGACCGCACCACCCGGTAGTCCGCCGGCATACATACTTGACGTTGGGTCAAGAAGAACCCATGATCCATATTCATCAGTGGTGTAGTATATGGGCACAGGATCATAATATGATCTTATAGCCTCTTTTATTTCCTCTGTGTCATTTCCGATATAAACAGCTGCAAAGGCATGGTTGTCGGTTAGATATATCCTTGATGTTCCACCTATTGATTCTATAAGTGATGCCAGAAGGATGGCATAATCCTCACAATCTCCTGCACCAATTTTCAAAGTGTCTCCGGGAGGTGACCATAGATCATTTCCCCTGGGATCACTGACGTATTTTATTCTCTTTCTTGTGTCATCAAAAAGGGCACATATCTGATATATATTATACTCACCTGGATATTTTTTTGCAGATTCTGAAGCCATTGCCCTTACTTTTATGTCAGATGGCTCGATCTTACTGTTCATATGAATAAATATCGATCTCGGATTGGAGACATACATTGGTTCATTCATTTCCTGTTTCTCTGATACCTTTATAGTGATCTCTTCAAACAACTGCTCACTGTATTCATACCAGCTGTCAGAACTTGATCGTACCATCATTGATATATGTAGTTGCAAACTTATATCATCTACATCATCTGGAACTTTTATAGACGTGAATCCTAACTGCTTTTCTTCTCCTGGTTCTATTTTGACACCGGTTTTCTGGGAGATTCTATCTCTTTCAGGTAGCAGGATAAAACCAAATTCATATATATGAACGGCTTTATCTCCTGTGTTCCTTATGTACACACAGATAACATTCTGGATACCTGAGTGAAATTCTCCATAATAATAGCGGCTTGAAACCTGATATCCTGGTGGTATATTTGATGATCTTTGAGGCATAGCTTCATTTTTTGTTATCTTTTGAGCAGGTACAATTGGTACCGTAAGCTCCTCTATATCAATTTGGTAGTAGTTCTTATCATCGTATATTTCTGCATACAGTTTGTTGTACAGATCATTGACACTGTCCAATGGCTCTGACAAACAGCCGGATGAGAGAGTGAAAATCACAATTGATATGCTAAGGAATGTTTTCAGAAGCATACTTTTCCTATCCGGTCTTTCCATTCGTTATCTCCGCAATGCTCATCTATTTTTAGAGTAACCTTAGTTCCTTTGTTACCTTATCGATATCTTCTGTCTTTGCAGGCCCGATACCAAGTACTGTTACTGTACCTGGTGAAACCTCGGTAAGCCCCGCATCCTGTATCAATGCAGTGGGTAATCCTTGTCTTCTTGCTGTTTCCTTGAGCTCAAAAAGGTCTTTTAATGCTGCAACCCTCAGAACCACCTTTTTCTGACCACCCGCTTTCCAGTTTTCAAGAGTTGTGCGGTCTGCCCACCCTGAAGCGGAAACAGCGGCATGTGCCACCTGGACAGCAAGTTTTCCTTTAGATAGTTTCAGGTCATCCCTGATAACAATGCATTGTTTGTATTCGGCCATCCTTCTACCTTTCCTTGCTTAATTCTTTTTTTGTTCTTGTATTTATGAAATGGGATATCGTTGATCTTACAAGTTTTAGATCCCCAATCTTTTCTGTACAGTATCCATTATATGTTCTGCAACATTGATATTCAGAGATTTATAGATACCTGCTCCGGATGGTGTGGCATTTACTTCAAGGACAAAGCTTCCCTGATCGCCCTCTATCAGATCTACTCCTGCATATAATGTACCGATAGCATCAGCAGCACCAATGCATAAATTTTCCTGTTCTTTTGTGAGAGTGCATTCAAGGGGTACAGCTCCCTGACTGAGGTTGCTCAGCCACCATCCATCTGCAGCCCTTCGGTATATAGCTCCTATAACACTGCCATCAACAACAAAGGCTCTTATATCCTGGCCTGCATTATTTATGAACTCCTGTATGTATATACTGCCATTTTTCTTCAGCAAACTGTTCATAAAGTTAGTTACAGTTGTCTGTTTAAGGCTTCCATCAGGGCATATTACCTTTTTTTCTTTTATACGCATTATCCCTATCCCTTTGTATCCGAAAACAGGTTTTATGACAACATCCTCTATAGCATCAATGATATTCATAGCCTCTTCTACTTCCTGTACTACAAAGGTCTCAGGTGTCCTGAGCCTGGCTTTTGATAAAAGACAGCTGGAATAG
>PXAV01000061.1 GCA_003565715.1 Methanosarcinaceae archaeon | reverse complement strand
GAATTCGGTTTCTCTGACAATATCTATAGTAGCATCCAATTCAATTCTCCCGGAAATTATAACAATGAGCCTATAGGGACACCAGTGTAAAAAAATCTGCATGCCACCAAATTTGATATATTACATTTTAGATCTTGGTAGTAAACTTAACATATGTGTAGATTATATGAAATGTTCAACAGTCTTACAAATATAGGACTTACAGTATATATATTTATGTTATATCTATAATTCAAAGAAAGAATTTATCAATTTCTTAGCTTTTGTGACTTTCGCACGTACTTGCTCGGGCTTAAGCCCTGATTCTATCGTGTGGTAAATTTGCAATAACGTGGTAAAGTCAAAAGTGGCTACACTTCTCTGAGGAGACGGAATCCAAGGACGTAGTAACCGACGTCAGGGGTGAAACTGAAGCGAAATGCTGACCGGCAATTATCGGCACTGACACTCCAGCTACCGCCACGTATGACTCGGTAGGATAAACTACCATCTTCCCAAGTACTACCATCAGTTGGTGCACCCTCGTAGTTTGAATGCCAACTATCCTGACACCATTCCCAGACATTGCCGTACATGTCATAAAGCCCCCATGGATTAGGTTTCTTCTGGCCAACTGGACGAGTCTTGCTTCCTGAATTGCTGGAATACCAAGCGTAGTCGCCCAAAATAGATGCACTGTTTCCGAAGGAATATGCATTAGTAGTGTCCGCCCTTGCAGCATACTCCCACTCAGCTTCAGATGGCAGTCGGTACTTGTCAGTACTTTCCATTTCATTTAATTTCCTTACGAACTCCTGAACATCATTCCAAGAAACACTTTCCACAGGATTATTGTCACCCTTGAAATGCGATGGATTATCGCCCATCACAGCAACCCACTGTTCCTGAGTCACTTCATACCTTCCAAGGTAGTATGCCTGTTCAATGGTTACTTTATGAATGGGTTGTTCGCTATCTTGTTCATTTGAACCCATCATAAACTCTCCTGCCGGAATGAGCACAAACTCCATGCCTATAGAGTTTGTATAGATTTCAAAGTTGGAAACAGTATATGGAATATTAGAACTATTAATGTCATCCACCTGATCCGTCCAGCTCCCTCCAATCATCGGCGAGAAAATCCAGTAGCCTGCAATAAGGATAATGATCAATATGGGAATAAAAAGCAATTTAAGGCTGGTGTTTACTCCCTTTGGGGTAGTAACTGGCATCTTCGCTGGAACAGGGGATGGTTCTGGGGGTGCAGACACCTGCGGGACAACTGTCGGCTTTTGTGACATCTGCTCTCTTTCCAGTGACCCGCTTGATGAATCCTTCCTTGGGTTGAAATACGCTTCTTCTTTTCGTTTTTTCTCAGGTTCTAAGTTTTTTCTTTGCCTCTCCTCCTCCTGCTTAATAAGCAGTGACCTTTCTTCCTCTTCTCTGGAATCTTTAAGAGGAGCTGTTTCTAGGGCTTTATTTTCTTCTTCGTCCAGCTTTTTCTGCGCATGCATCAGCCTGGTTTCCTCATCCACATAGGCGATATTGCTGCGTTGCACCACAGAATCCTCAATCACTACATTCACACCACAGTTACCTTCAATGTCACACATATCGAGCAGGTTGCTCCTTTGGACAACAGAATCCTTGATGTGCACGTTCACGACCCTGTCTCTGCCGCTGGTCCTTTCTTCAATGATCAGTTTAAGGTCGCGCCCGATTTCAGCCAGCAGTCCCGTAAGGACTTCAGAACTGCGAGTGGCTGCGAACAGTTCCATTGTCTGGTGCTCGGTCAGGATAGAGATTTTGATCACAATATCATCCTTGTTGATCTTTGTCCTACCGTAGTACCAGATCTCACAGTTGTTTCCATCCCGTGTATAAAGTGTGCGGATGTGTCTTACGTCATGTTTCTCCACAACTTCTCGGGCAAGAATGGCAAGCTTCTTGACTTCAAAACCACTTTTCACCTCGTATAGCCGACTATCACTGCTTGGGAGAGAAACAATAAACTCCTTGAGCCTGCCAATATTGATGTCCCGGTCTGTCTTTATGATGGGACAAATAACGCTTATTTCCTTTGGTTCCATCCAGACAGAGGCCATATTACCCTTGTGATCTGCATACATTAGATGGCACCTAATGTCAGCAGCTTTGGCACAGGTGAGGGGTTCAAAAAGGAGTGTGAACGTCTTGGACTTGTTTCCGTAAATGTTACCCAGCATGAATTTGCCATTTTTGACAGGAAAGTTATCATGCTCAGCAATATGTAGCAGGTTCTCGTCATAAATGAAATCCAGGGAAATATCAGTGATAACGTAGGGACTCTCATTGCTGACCGACATCTTAAAACGGATGTAGCCCTGGTAGAATTCAGTTTCCCTTTTAATGTTTAGAGGAGAGTCCAATTAAAACCACCATTTTGAAGAAACAAATAATTATTTTTGTAGGATATGTTGATATTTAGTTGTTAGTATTTTTAAAGCTGGAACACTGTTGTTGCGATTCGCCGACCGACAGTCCATGTAACGGAAGTCACTGCCGTATTGTGAGTAAGTGATCTAAATGCTACCCAGCCTTTACTAAGTTGAACCTTATTCCCATTGCCCTTCTCAACATTTCGAACCTGTGGCTTTTTGACCCCATATACTGGGTGCAAGAAAGCCTTTGCAGTATATTCCCTCCATGTAAACATATTTCACACCTTTTAGACATCACATATAGTTTGCTTTTTTGGCAATTTCGGGAGGAACTTCCATGCCGCACTCTTTTTGAATCTAATTCGTCTCCACTGAATATATAATAGAATTAGGGTGTCTTAGGTTTGGCATACATGGAACTGCCAAAGCCCAGATCAATTACCACTCTATTTTTCACAAGCTTTTGAAGAAAACACTCTGCTCCCCTGGAGCTAAGCCCCGTTGCATTTGAAAGTTCCTCTGCACTGAAATTTTCCTGATTTTCCAGGAGTTCATGGAGCTTTTCTTCCAGATTCTTCATTTTCCTGTCAGAACTATGCCACTCATAGAGCTTCTTAGAAGCACCTGAAGTCTCATTGAAGACAAGCTTATCCTCGTCCAGTGAGTAGAGGAAAAGCGTGAGTCTTGGATGTATAAATTTCCTAACCCACTCTTTCGTTTCATGACTCCATCCCGAGTTCACAAGACAGAGGCTCAGGTACTGGTCCTTTGGCACAGAAGTTGCCCTCGACTGGACATAAGTTAGCAGCTCTTTGAAATCTACAGGATGCCAGTACGTCTCAAAAAGCAACGGATTACGGAGGATACTCCCTCCAACAGTTCCAGTTATACGTTTATTCTCTCTTTCAAAGTGCCATCTATTATCACCTACGTAACTGCCATCATAGGAAACCTCTGGGCGATTAAAGGAATATTTATGTTCCAGGATATTGAAATAATTGTAAATAGCAGAAAGTGTTCCTTCCTCAATATCCTCCTGAAATATACTGCTATCGTCTTTGCATGGGGGCACATATTCATATGCCTCGTCCATTAATGTACTTGTATCTAGACCCTCTCTTTGACCTAAATCAGGACAAAGCTCAGATGCGCTGGAGGGCAATGACTCCGAATCCACCTGTTTACTTCTGAACTCTCCGAGGATACCCTTATCAACAGCTATCCTTTTGTTGAGCGTTTTCTCTAACTGGCGAAGATAGCCTTCCAGCATGGGTACATCCACAGGATCTTGTGAAATGATAAGGCTTCCAGCATATTCCAACAAGGTTGCAGAGTCCTGAACGAAACTCTCTTCTGCTGCATAGAGGTCTTCTAGTTTACCTTGTTTTGCACAAAAAGCGTTTAAATGTTTACATTTTATATCTGTAAGAAGCCTGGATATGTCTGTTCTTATATTACGCAGGGCTGAGTTTGCTTCCATCTCGTTTTTCAAATAAGTTTTATGGACCAGCCGCTCTACCACATCATACGTTTCTTTTAGCTCTTTTATGACAGTGTGGAGGTTCTGCTCCTGTAAGTTAACGGGGTCCTTAAAAATATCTGTCATCTTCATCTCACCATTTAATGTCCTGCATTATCTCGCTGAAGACATCTTCTTCCTCAGTCTTCTGTATGGACTTCCTGGCCCCTATGTACCAGCTTACGATCGATGGTTTCCTTTTGTCTATCACAGTAGCAAAGTCCTTCATACTAATCTTGCGAACCTTCTCTCCTCTAAGAGCCTCACCCAGGGGTATGTCTGCAGCTTCCTTACAGATGGAAGCCAAGTCTGCTCCGGAATAGGATGATGTCATAGATGCCAGGGACTTTACGTCCACGGCCTCATCTAAAGGTCTATTCTTAAGTTGCAGATTAAAAATAGCTATACGAGCATCAAGGTCTGGTTCTGGTATAAATACCATTTTACTAAACCTTCCTGGCCGCCTAAGTGCAGGGTCTATTGACCATGGCTCATTGGTAGCTGCAAGCACAAGCAGATCGTTGTCTGCTGTATCAACACCATCCATTTGGGCAAGTAATTCATTTACTACCCTTTTTGCATAATCTTCCGCTTCACTGCGTCTGACAGCCACAGAATCTATCTCATCAAAAAAAACAATAGCTTTATCACATTGTCTTGCTGTTTCAAATATCTGTTTTATGTTCTTTTCAGAAGCTCCTACCCATTTACTTACAATACTACTGGTCTTGACGCTTATAAACTCTGCACCACATTCTTTTGCAGCTGCTTTTGCCATTATGGTCTTCCCACATCCAGGCGGACCATAAAGAAGTATACCTTCCCCTGCATTCTGACCGTACATCTTATAAAGATCCTTGTGCGTAAAAGGATAGATTATAGCTTTACGTATTTCCTCTTTTACGTTTTCAAGACCCCCTATATCCGAGAAACCGATGTTTGGTATCTCTTTGAGGATAATATCGTCCCTTGAAAGTGAAGAGTCGTCTTTTCCAGCATTGTCGGTACTGTTAACCGCACCTGCACCACTATACTCAATAGATGGTCCTTTTAGAGATTGGGCCTTGGCAAACAGATGTTCAGCCAGGTCACGCTGGGTATTCTTATCCATATTGTCAGGAGCAGAAGCTGAAGCATCGTTATAGAGCTTTGCAGCTTTAAGGTAGAGCTGCCTTGCCCTTTCCGGCTGACCACTGTCTTCAAGTTCCTTTGCTGATTTTGAATATCCACGAGCTTGAGCAGCAAGTGTAATTGGGGAAGTCAAATTGGCACCTCATCTAAGAACATGATATCTTCTCAAATGGACATGAAATTGTTACTTTGTTTCTTCCATCTCAGATTCAATCTTCTTTGACAGTTCATCCTTTTCAGATCCTGAACTGCTTAGCTCTGCAAGGAGTTCAGCTCTTAGTGAATCCTGCATCTCGTTGAGCTCAGTGTTGCCACCCATTGCTGCATCCATTGTAGATGTCATCATCGTAGTGGCTGTGTTGACCTTTTCCATGGATGTGCGTATATTGGTCACAGCACCTTCAAGTTTACTTGTATCAAAACCCAGTTGTTTCTGCCACTTACCAAGGTCCTCGCCAATCTCCACGACATCCTTAAGGCCTATCTGCATCTCTATCACGTCTGACATGGACTGTGCCATTTCAACCATGCTGCTTATGGTATTGACCTGTCCTTCTACCATTGAAAATCTTCGGGAAGCAACCCGAAACTCGCGGTCATTGCCTTTTGCAAGAGCTTCCTTTGCTTCCTCTCTTGCTTTTTGCTGCTTTTTATTTAGATCTTTCTCACGGGCGGTAAGCCTTTGCTCGGAAATTGTGAGCTTTGTCTTCAACTCATCCGGCGATATTTTCTTAAAAGGGTTCTTTAAAGCCACTAAAGTTCCTCCTCCATCTTTTTCTGTTTGGCGTATCTTATGCATAACTTGAGCGCTTCAGATGTGTTGATAGCTATTCCCATTTCCACTAGCTGATCAAGATAGTTTTTGCTGTCCTCAGATATTCTTGCACTGACTGGATATGATCTGTTCATTGTTTCCCAACTTCACATCTGTATATTACTATTGTATACAATGGAAAACATTATATATAATACTTATTCAATATATTAAGTAATATCATATATAAAAATTACAGGGTTATGGAAATGGCATTCAAATGGAAAAAAGAAGAAGGCACTGTTGCCATGGTAGTTCCTAAAAAGGAAGTGGGTGGTTTTTTCAGCAAGGATATTATACTCTCTCCAAACGAAAAGGCAGCAATTGTTAAAGATGGAGAGGTACAGGAAATAGTAGATCAGGGAAAGCTCACGGTTGGTGGACTATTAAAACCCGGAAACATCGGAAAGGATGTGGATGTGACGCTCATGGATACATCCCCAAAGGATATTCACTGGAGCCACAATGATCTTTGGACCAGTGACAACCACAAAGTAGCATGCAATGGACTACTAAGGTTTAGGATAATGGAGCCTAAAAGGCTTTTTCAGATGCTTTATACCTATACGACACAAAGCAGCAACGGTGGAAGATTTCTTTCAGTTCGGGACATATACGATAAAATTGAAAGTGAGGTAATAACACTTGTACTCGAACCCGAGGTTCGCAATGAGAGCATTGAGAAGCTCTATGGGAATAGGAATATCCTCCTTAGGTTAGAGAACGAACTTGAGATAAGGCTTAAATCCACACTATCAGCGTGGGGTATTGAAGTTCTTAAATATACTGCCAGGTGGGATCTTGGTTCATATGGCACAGTTATGAAGGCAACAAACGACTTCCATACTGCTGAAGAGCTAGCTGAGTTGAACACGCTTGCAATTGAAGGAGATGCAGAGCGTAAAGGTCGTCAGTGTGTGGCTGAACTTCTTTCAGAAAACGCAACAATTGCGGTGCAAAATGATTTTCACAGGAGTCAGCAACAAAAAGATGCCATGTCAACAAGCGATATCGAAAGAATGCAGTTTGAAGCGGATATGAGAGAAGCAAGGGAAGCAATTGCACTCAAAGAAGAGCTCAAGATGGCAAAGGCCAGAGGTTTGAGAGGTGAACTCGAGGTTGAGCAGGATATAAAAGACCGAGAACATGGACGTGACCTTGAATACCTTAAAACTATAACAGAAGCAGGTGGAGCTGATATAGTAAAAACAGTCAGCGAAGGTAGAGAGTATGGAAAACTGTCTGCTGCACAGATTGAGGCTCTGGCAAAGGTAAAGCAAAGCGAGCTAATGGCGAAGGAAGATAAGGTCCGTTTTATGATGGAAATAGAGGACCGGGAGCATGCTGATTCATACAGAAGAAAGGAGCTGGATGCTGCAATGATGGGAGCGGCACAGGGCAATATTTCACCAGCTGTAAGAAAGTGCAAGGGATGTGGAACAACCATTCCTGCAGAATCAAGTTGTTGCAGTCAATGTGGAATGAAATTGTCAGGAGAATGATATCGTTCGAATTACCTTTCATGTCACCAATCTTTGAACATTCTCCTTATGTTTATAAAGATTGTATTATTATTTAGCTAGGTGAATTGAAATGAAAAATGAAGTTGGTATGGAAGTTCCTCCTGAAATCGAAAGCAAAGCAAGAGAAAAAGGTTTTCATCAAGGTGTAAAATATATCTATAAAGATGGTTACTACGGGAACAAATTTCCAGTTGCAAGTATTGGTGGGCAAAAAGCTTCTAGATTCAGGAATCTTAACAGTGCCAACTCACATAAAGTGCAACTAGGCCAAGGCTGGGTGGCTTTTGAGTCTCCTTCTTCCAAAGGTTATGTGTCCCAAGTCTGGACTCAAACCAAAGACACCCCTACTGTCAAAAAAAGATATGAGAACAAACTGTCAATAACACGTGAAACTGAGTTTTTTCAGGGTTTTGTTTGCTTAAAAATGTCTGTCTTCAATGAAGCTTCTCTTGTCTGCACTGATGTTGTTCTTGATTTTGATTATGATGAAGATATATTGCGCATGGATAGATATGAGCCAATATACAAAAGCAGAAATGGAAAAGTGAACCTGGGAAATATTCCAAGTACTGATTCCAAAACCGTTACTGTTTGGTTTGAACCGATGACATGCGTGAAAAGTTCAACAATAAATTGTCTTGTCAGCTATAAAGATGCAGAAGGTCAACTGCAGACAACACAAATGAAACCTAAAAAGATATCTGTTATCTGTCCTATCATGAAAACAGATTCGGATATCAATATCGGAAGGCTCAAAGAGTTGGTCGAAAGCTTAACTTGCAAAGACAGCAGGACGTACAAAATAAAAACGAAATTTGACATTAAAGAGTTAGTCTACGAACTAAGAGACGTCATACAGAGATATGATATCAAACATCTAAGAACGCTCCATACTACAGATGGGAAGGACTATGAAATGTGGTTCTACTCAAAAACAAAGGTCAATAAAACAGATATAGTGATCAAAATAGGCGTTTCGTACAACGAAAAAGTAGTTGAGTTATTTGCAGCAACAGAGACAGCTGAGTCTCTGACAGGATTGCTTGCTAAAACCGGCCGTGAAGTTCAAAGTGCAATTGAACGCGATATTCAGAATGAAGGTGCTGTGAATCAAATCTTGAACTTAACGATAAAAGATTCGATTGTGCAGAGAAGCAATCTGCTAAATTCCTGTGATATAGAAGGTAACTGCACGAGCAATGTTATTATAGAAGACAGTGTGTCCCAGCATTCAAAGGTTGGGAAACAACCACCAACATCAAAATCACAAGAAATTCTGAGTTGCCGAGCTTGTGGTACAGAGTTGTTCTCAAATTCAAAGTTTTGCCATATTTGCGGTGAGAAAATAATAGCTATACAATCAACTTCTGAATTAACAAATAAGCAGAAGGAAGTATCAAAAATGAATAAGATCAATAGGTCTAAAGTTCGATCTTATTTAGTTGCATTTGCTTTAGATAAACAGACAGTGACTTATAAAGAATTCAAAGACCACTTTGAGCTAACTTATATGATTCAGGCTTTCAACCACCTAAAACAGATATCCAATGAATGTATTGAAAAAGGAGAACCTCTTCTTTCAGCTCTCGTTGTCAATGAAGATGGCTTGCCAGGAAAAGGGTTCTGGAATGATAGAACACTCAAATACTTAAATCACCATGGGTCTACAACAGGTATAGAAGCAAGAAAAATCCATCAGCATGAAATTAAAAAAATATTTGGATGGAGCTGGAACTGATGTTTTCTGAGTAAATAATAGGTTAGTAGAATACAGGAGATCCTCAATGTTGGTTCTTTGAAACATCATGCTGTGGGTTCTCTTCAATATCACGTGGCAGAGAATTTGACGTTGTCTGTAAGGCGTTGAACAGGATCACATGTTATTAGCATACCTGTATAAAGAATTTTTATATATTAATAACAAATTACTTATAGAGTGTTGAATGTACGAAGTTAAAATATGTATAAATAATTTATAAGTATTATCATTATTATCATTATTATTATTATTATTATTTTCATGATGTTTTGTGTAATCAGTACCTTAGGATTTATCGATGAGTTGGCAAGTGAGCCTGATATAAGAATTGAAGACTGGAGAATGAATTCAGGTTTGGGTTTATCACAAGGTGCATATGTAGATGTTACATACACATTAGTAAACAATGGTAATGCTAATGGTGTTGTAGATGTTGTTATTGATGTGGAAAAAAGAGGAATAACAAAAAGAACATAGTTTGTGCCCGCAAATACTAGAATATCTAATACAATAAGGGCAGATGCCTCAATTGAAGGAGGATTTGTAAAGATCAGGCTTGAAAACCAGAGAACTGCTTGAGAAGTTCACGAATGTGCAAATATGTTAATTTTTTTATAAAAACTACAAAATTTTTTAGAAATATTATATGCCCAATTTTTGTCTAACGTGTGGAACCGAAATGAAGTATAAAGAAGCGGAGATTTGTCCAGAATGTGGAGTTAGAGTTAATTTAACGAGTAGAAAAATCCTTTACTGGCAGCAATATTGAATTTTTTTCTTCCGGAGATAGGATACCTGTATGTCGGAACAAGAATCATTTTTGCTGCATTGTTAATAGTTGATTTTATCCCTGGTGATATATGGAGTTTTAGTCTTCCTGAACAATATTTTGATATATGATACTGGATTACTGCCTTTTTCCTTGGAGCTGCATTTGCGATCGATGCCTATTATGAGGCTAAAGAAGTTTAAGGATAACGATATGTTAACACATCAATACCCTTTCGCAGAAGGCCCAGATTACCCGGAGGGGTTGGATGCTCTCCGGATTTAATATACTTTAAACCACAAGAAAATCATTTCAATTATATTGCTACAGTATCTTTTTCCACCGAGGAACTTGAGGCACTACGTCTGGCTGACATGGGGGGTCACAGCAAGAAGAAGCTGCATCAATTATGGGTATTTCAAGACGGGTTTTATTGCAGGGTCTTAAGAGTGCAGGAAAGAAGGTAGCTTTAGCCCTTATTGAAGGAAAGGTAATTTATACGGTGGGCAAAAGCAATGAGCGCGGGGGAAGACAGGTCAATAATTTGTTATGGACCATTTATTCCTAAAGCTCTTTACTGTCAACGCATATGCAGAACTTACAGAAAGCTATGCCTGATTCTGATTGTCTGTTCTTTGCTGGGCAGTAGTACTCTGGTTGCTTTTGTTTATTCTTGTATTTCTCTATTATACTTGTACCACCTGGAAATATCATACCAACTGGATGGAATGGTCTTTTTGCTATGAAGGCAAGATATATCAGTACTATACTGGTAAATCGAATGAATGCATCATTTTTACGATCATCGTTGATGTTCTTTTGTTTTATACTGCTCAGAAGTGAGCCATATCTCTGGACATTTATATCCTCAGTGGTCACAACATGGTTGGAACTTCTCAACTCAAGGAAGTTATTATATAGAAACTCAAAATATTCATATGAGTACATGTTCCTGTAGGGCTCGGGTACAAATCTGGCCTCTTCTATTATTGCTGTCCTTGACAGACATATATCCCAGATGGAGATTCGTTTGCTTTCTTTTTTAAGATGGCTTAAAAGTTCTGACGTGTCCATTTTATTCACGTACATGTTCCATGTTAGACCAGATTAAGTATTTGTTCAGTATTCTTTTCAATGCTTCAACATAATTCAAGCCTGCAGGGAGGGTAAAATGACATATTGTGCGTTTTAAAAGGTGATTTTGTCTTATTATTGTCACAGCTTCAAGTTAAAATTATATAAACATTTAATAAGCATGAATGCATACCTAGGCCAGAATGTTTTAGGTAGAAATAAGAATCCAGAGGTCAATAATAAATATTTATTTGACTGTGTTCTGACGGATGAGATATTATACGTTTGGATAAGAGATCGTACGTTTTAATGATCAACATATCAGGGTTTGATATTAAATATTTATGTTTTATGGAGCTGTATTTGAATGGATGACAAACAGGCTTATGATGCAAGCAATATCCAGGTACTAGAAGGGCTTGAAGCTGTGCGAAAACGCCCGAGCATGTATATTGGAAGTATTGATGGCAGGGGTCTTCATCATCTTGTCTATGAAGTAGTTGACAATAGTATAGATGAAGCACTTGCAGGTTTCTGCACACAGATAGATGTATCTATAAACCAAAACGGTACGATCACTGTTCAGGATAATGGACGAGGAATTCCTGTAGGCCTTCATTCCAAATACAACAAGTCAGCACTTGAAGTGGTAATGACCGTACTTCATGCAGGTGGTAAATTTGATAAGGACACCTACAAGGTATCTGGTGGTCTGCATGGTGTTGGTGTTTCAGTTGTAAATGCACTTTCTGAGTGGATGGAGGTAGAGGTCCAGAGGAACGGGAGGATCTACTACCAGCGCTATGAGCGAGGAAAACCTGTAGATGACCTGCTTGATATTGGTGAGACAAATAGCACAGGCACAAAAACCACATTCATGCCTGATCCTGTTATATTCGAGACCACCAGATTTGTCTATGAGACCCTGATCACGAGGCTTCGGGAACTTGCTTTCCTTAATAGGAATATTAAGATAAGTATATCAGACCACAGGGAAGAAGAGCCTCTGGGAGAGGTATTCGAATACGAAGGCGGCATAGTATCCTTTGTTCAGCATCTCAATACCAAAAAAAACATATTGCATTCTCCGCCCATATATTTCGAAAGAAAGAAAGATGACACTATCGTTGAGATAGCAATGC
The DNA here is from genome assembly GCA_003565715.1 of Methanosarcinaceae archaeon. Taxonomy (GTDB): domain Archaea; phylum Halobacteriota; class Methanosarcinia; order Methanosarcinales; family Methanosarcinaceae; genus Methanolobus. Next base: position 11,445 of record PXAV01000061.1, on the reverse strand, counting down.
AGTACACAGATAGTTATGCTGAATCAGTGTTCTCTTTTGTTAACAACATAAATACACATGAGGGTGGCACTCATTTTGTTGGTTTTAAAGCTGCCCTTACCAGGGTTGCAAATGATTACATAAGAAAGAACAATCTTTCAAAAGGCGACTCCAAACTATCTGGCGAGGATATCCGTGAAGGGCTTACAGCTATAATAAGTGTGAAACTTACAGAGCCCCAGTTTGAAGGGCAGACAAAGACCAAACTCGGTAACAGTGATGTCAAAGGAATAGTGGAGTCCATGGTATCTGAAGGTCTCTCTGAGTACATAGAAGAGAACCCAAAGGTTGCAATTGCAATTCTTCAAAAAGCCCTGGATGCCCAGCGTGCACGTGAAGCAGCCAAGAAGGCCAGAGAACTTACGCGCAGAAAGAATGCACTTGATGTGAGCACATTGCCTGGAAAGCTTGCAGATTGTTCTGAAAAGGCCCCATCACTCAGTGAACTGTACCTGGTTGAAGGTGATTCCGCAGGAGGGTCTGCAAAACAGGGCAGAGATCGCAGATTTCAGGCTATTCTTCCCTTCAGGGGTAAGATACTCAACGTTGAGAAATCCCGTCTTGCTAAGATACTCAAGAACAATGAGATACTTGCATTTATTACCGCCATGGGAACTGGTATTGGCGATGACTATGACATTGTGAAGGCACGTTATCATAAAGTTATAATTATGACAGATGCGGATGTGGATGGTGCACATATAAGGACACTTATTCTGACGCTTTTTTTCAGATATATGAAGCCTCTTATCGATGCCGGCTATGTGTACATAGCACAACCTCCTCTTTATCGTATAAAGAAAGGCAAGGCAGACTATTATGTGTACTCGGAACGTGAACTTGCGGTGAAGCTACAGGAGATCGGTGAAAAAGGCGTAGGTATCCAGCGCTACAAGGGTCTTGGAGAAATGAATCCTGACCAGCTATGGGAAACGACCATGAACCCGGATACGAGGACATTGCTTCAGGTTACTATGGATGATGCTGTAGCTGCTGATGAGATGTTTTCTGTCCTGATGGGTGATGAGGTGGAACCGCGTCGCAATTTCATAACCACCCATGCAAAAGAAGTAGTAAATCTGGATGTATGAGGTTAAAAAATGGCAGATAACAGTGATGATCACAAAGAAGGAAAAGATACCCCTGGGGAGGAGCAGTCAGAGGGCCATCAGGATGGATCATTTGATCCACAACCTACAGATACAGGTGAAACGGTCCTTCCAATACTAATTGAGGATGAAATGAAGAACTCCTACATCAACTACGCCATGAGCGTAATTGTGGGACGTGCCCTTCCAGATGCAAGAGATGGTCTGAAACCAGTTCACCGCAGGATACTCTATGCCATGAAAGAGGCAGGTATAACTTATGATAAAGCTTACAAGAAGTCTGCCCGTGTAGTAGGAGACGTGCTTGGTAAATACCATCCCCACGGAGATTCGGCTGTCTATGATTCACTTGTTCGGATGGTGCAGGACTTTTCCTTAAGGTATCCACTCATTGATGGTCAGGGTAACTTTGGTTCTATTGATGGTGACTCTGCAGCAGCCATGCGTTATACAGAGGTACGCATGGATAAGATAGCCGATGAGATGTTAATTGACATTGACAAAGATACGGTTTCCACACGCCCCAACTATGATGGCTCACTTGAGGAACCGGTGGTACTTCCTTCTAAATTACCGAATCTGCTCATTAACGGCTCTACAGGTATCGCAGTGGGCATGGCAACAAATATGGCACCTCACAATATCACTGAAGTGATCAATGCAACCCTTATGCTCATCGATGATCCTGACGTAACTATCCCCCAGATGATGACGATGGTCAAAGGTCCGGATTTCCCTACAGGGGGGGTCATACTCGGGACACAGGGTATAAGATCTGCGTATGAGACTGGACGTGGCAGGGTACAGATAAGGGCTGTAGCTGAAATAGATGAGATGAAAAAGGACAAATATCGTATCATTATCACAGAACTGCCATACCAGGTCAACAAAGCAAAACTGATAGAGGACATCGCCTCCCTTGTAAGGGAAAAGAAAGTTATTGGTGTATCAGACCTTCGCGACGAATCAGACCGTGACGGTATACGTGTTGTTATAGAGCTTAGCCGTGGTGTCAATGCCAATATAGTACTGAACCAGCTCTATAAGCACACTCAGATGCAAACTACTTTTGGTATAATCAACCTTGCACTTGTTGATGATGTTCCACGTGAGCTCAATATCAAACAAATACTGCGCATTTACCTGGACCATCGTGTAGATGTTATTCAAAGGCGTACACAGTACCTTCTCAGAAAGGCCGAGGAACGTGCTCATATACTGAGAGGTCTGAAGATAGCCCTCGATCACCTTGACAAGGTCATATCCCTCATACGCGCCTCAAAAACAGTTGATGATGCAAGGGAAGGTCTTATTCAAAATTTTGGACTTGATGAGGTTCAGGCAAAGGCAATACTTGACATGCGCCTGCAAAAGCTTACAGGCCTTGAAAGGCAGAAGATAGATGATGAGTACGATGGGCTTCTAAAACAGATAGCAGAGTTCAGGGAGATCATAAACAGCGATGAAAAGAAATATGGTATAATTAGGGGTGAACTTGCAGATCTCAAGGAGCGTTTTGGCGATGAGCGCAGGACTTTTATATTATCCTCTGCAGATGAGCTGGATGATGAGGACCTGATACCGGAGGCTGAGATGGTTGTGACTATCACAAACAGTGGCTACATAAAAAGACTTCCACTGGACACGTATTCCCAGCAACACAGGGGTGGTAGGGGCATTATAGGAATGGAAACCAAGGATGCGGATTTTGTGGTGGATATCTTTGTTGCCTCCACACATGACCATATTCTCTTTTTCACCAATAGAGGCCGTGTTTACTGGCGTAAGGTGTATGAGGTTCCTGAAGGTAGCAGACAGTCACGTGGTAAAGCTATTGTAAATCTACTTGAACTCAACGACGGTGAGCTTGTCACAGCAATGATACCTGTTAATGAGTTTAAGGAAGATGAGTTCCTATTTATGGCAACGAAGATGGGTACTGTGAAGAAAAGTAAGCTTTCCTATTTCAGCAATCCCCGCAGAAGAGGTATCATCGCTATCAATCTCATAGATGATGATGAACTGGTCAATGTGGCCCTTACCGATGGTTCAAGGGAGCTTGTCATGGTATCAAGAAAAGGCAAGGCTATACGCTTCCCTGAAAGTGAGGTGAGGGTTATGGGACGCAGTGCCAGGGGTGTACGCGGAATGAATCTGGAAGAAGGTGACAAGGTAGTTAGCCTTGATATTGTTGATGAAAAAGCATCGCTGCTCACAGTAACAGAGAACGGTTTTGGTAAAAGGACCCAGTTTTATGAATACAGGGCAATGCACCGTGGTGGTCGTGGTGTTATTACCATTGTCACAAGTCTTAGGAATGGCCCTGTTATCAATGTAAAGGCAGTTCATGAAGATGATGATGTCATGCTTACTAGTTCTGAAGGGATAATCATTCGCATTCCAGTAAAAGATGTCCGTGTACAGGGAAGGAACACCCAGGGTGTAAGGATAATGAACGTCCGTACCACCGACAAGGTTGTCGGAGTTGCAAGGATCAAAGCAGTTGAAGAACAGATGTAAATGTTATAAGCATTAACTATATGTAGTAGTCTGAGTAGCTAGGCATAAAATTATAGTAAAAACATTGTACAAACATTGTACAAACATCACATAAACGTTAATAAACATTGTATGAGGATTGTATATCAATTCAGGATGATATTATGGAACTTGAAAAATTAAGACACGGTACCGAACTTATAAAGCGCGGCTTTGCAAAAATGCAGAAAGGCGGTGTTATTATGGATGTGACCACACCGGAGCAGGCCCAAATAGCAGAAGAAGCAGGGGCTGTTGCAGTGATGGCTCTTCAGGCAGTACCGGCAGATATAAGGAAAGAGGGTGGCGTGGCCAGGATGGCCGATCCCAAGATAGTATCTGAGATTATCGATACTGTAACAATCCCTGTAATGGCAAAGGCACGCATAGGCCATTTTGTTGAAGGTGAGATACTGCAGGCTCTTGGAGTTGATATGGTGGATGAGTCAGAGGTGCTTACACCTGCTGATCATAAATATCACATTGATAAGACAGTGTTCACTGTTCCTTTTGTATGTGGTGCAAGGGATCTTGGAGAGGCTCTTCGCAGAATAAACGAAGGAGCTGCTATGATACGCACAAAGGGAGAAGCAGGAACCGGTGATGTAAGTGAGGCTGTACGGCACATGAAACAGATAATGGGTGAGATCCGTGCACTTAATGGAATGACAAAAGAGGAGATCATACGTGTTGCCCGCGAAATAGAAGCGCCAATTGAGCTGGTGATAGAGACCGCAAAGATGCAACGTCTTCCGGTTGTCAATTTTGCAGCTGGTGGCGTAGCAACACCTGCAGATGCTGCTCTTATGATGCGTCTTGGTGCTGATGGTGTCTTTGTTGGCTCTGGCATATTCAAAGCCGAAAAACCAAGGGAAATGGCAATAGCAATAGTTGAAGCAGTCAATAATTACGATGATGCACAAGTTCTTGCAGATATATCAAAGGGCATTGGATCAGGTATGAAAGGTATCAGCATAGATACCATACCCGATGAGATGGTTTTAAGGACCCGTGGATGGTAAACCATCCACCATTTGTTTTAACGTAAATCTGGTGTCTTTATGCGCATCGGTGTTATTGCTATACAGGGTGATGTCAGCGAACATGTTGAGGCCCTTGAGGCGGCACTTTCCCATCGTGGTAAAGAGGCTGAGATCGTCACTATAAAGCAAAAAGGTATTGTACCTTGCTGCGATGCACTTATTATTCCAGGTGGTGAAAGTACAACACTTGGAAAATTGCTTGTGCGCGAGGGTATTGCAGATGAGATTAAACAGATAAAGAATGCAGGAAGGCCTATTATGGGTACCTGCGCAGGTCTTATATTGCTTGCAAAAGAAGGTGACGAGCAGGTAAAAAAGACACATCAGTATCTCCTTGGCCTTATGGATACCAGGGTTAACAGAAATGCTTTTGGAAGACAGCGTGATTCCTTTGAGGTGGAACTGGATATTGATTTCCTGGATTCAACATATAATGCGGTGTTCATCAGGGCTCCTGCTATTGTCCAATCTGGAAAGGATGTGAGGACATTATCCAGGATAGATGATATGGTAGTAGCAGCAGAACAGGAAAATGTCCTTGCATTGGCCTTTCATCCGGAGCTTACAGCAGATACCAGGGTACATGATTATTTCCTTGCTAAGCTTTTCTGATAATTTATTTAGAGTAGATGTATAAGATGAATATGAGCTGTCAAAAGCTCAGAGAAATGTTCTGTCTTTTCATGTTGACGAAAAACTTAAAGTCCATTGAAGTACAAGTTTGTTTATATGCTTTATTTTGATATGAGAGGTGTCATCAATGGTCAAGTTAACAGATGAGATTAAGGCAGAGTTTGCAAAGATGAGAATATTCCCATTTGCAACGGCTTCAAAGGACGGTACTCCGAACGTAATACCTATCGGTATGTGTTATTTGCAGGAAGATGATGAAACAATATGGGTTGTTGATAATTTCTTTAACAAGACCCTGAAAAACCTGCAGGAGAACCCACAGGCTTCTATATATGTGTGGGGACCTGATATTCAGGGCTGCTATCAGATAAAAGGTGACACAGAGATTGTAACAAATGGGCCTGATTATGATAAGATGTATACTATGGTCAAAGCAAAGGGTAAGATGTTTCCTGCAAGAAGCCTTGTACTTATGAAAATAAATGATGTGTTTGAATGTAAGGGCGGCCCTGATGCCGGCAGAAAGCTTTTGTGAAGTATAATAGTTAAGAATTGTTCAATTTTTAGAGCAGGGCCCATTTGGGTAAGCAAGGGAGGAATGCTTTCTTTTCCTGAAAGACAGGAAGTATCTTTAACATAAAAACCATTATATGACCTTTTTTCCCTTTTCCTTCTCAAAAAAGCCTTTTGCTTACAGTTGTTCATTTCAGGGGTTTGATAACCCCCTACCCACAAGATATTGAAGACAAATATAATAATCAATTCTCCACCCCCAGAGGTCACAAGCCTGCAGCATTGTTAGTTTCTGTCGATAGAAAGATTGGTCCTTATTCTGAACGATATAACGTGTATATGACAATAATCTCTGACATTGTATCGAATATATAGCACACTCTTTATTATTTATTTAGAGTCATAATAATTCTAAATAAACGTTAAATACGTTTAATTGTATTTACAGTCTCATGGATCCGTTCATAGCCATTATTTTAGCGGTTTTCTTACCATTTATTTTGGCTGGTATATTGCCTGCTGTTGAAAGGCTTGTAAAGGACAAAATAGGCTGGTACGCTTCAGGTGTTGCTTTTCTGAGTCTGTTGCTGGTGGCAGTAGCTGCTCCTGAAGTAATTCGTGGCGGAGCTGTTCAGAGTTCAGTACAATGGATTCCATCCATGGGCCTTAACCTTTCTTTTTATATTGATGGCCTGAGCATTATGTTCGGGATTATCGTGTCAGGTATTGGCGTGATCATCATGTCATATTCCAATGGCTATATGTCAACAAAAGAGGATCTTTCAAGGTACTATCGTCAACTTCTGCTTTTTATGGGATCCATGCTTGGCATGGTTTTCTCTGCCAATGTCATCCAGTTGTTCATCTTCTGGGAACTTACAAGCATCACTTCCTTTATGCTTATTGGTTACTGGAGGAACAGATCACTGTCTGTATACGGAGCGACAAAATCACTCATTGTTACCGCTGGTGGCGGTATTTTCATGCTGACAGGCTTTTTGCTGCTCAATATAATTACGGGTACATTCGATATTGGAACAATACTGCAGGACCCCTCAATTATTACAACAATAAAAGGCCATGACCTATTCCTTCCTGCACTTGTACTGATCTTGATAGGCGCAGCTGCAAAATCAGCACAAGGTCCCTTCTATATATGGCTTCCCAATGCCATGGAAGCCCCCACTCCTGTAAGTGCCTTCCTGCACTCTGCGACCATGGTCAAAGCAGGTATCTATCTCATTGCAAGAGTACATCCCATTTTCTCCGGGACCGATGCCTGGCTTGTACTTGTTGGTGGCCTTGGTATAATAACAATGGTAGCAGCAGGCTTCCTTGCGTTCCGCCAGACAGATATCAAAGGCCTTCTGGCATATTCCACTATCAGTCAGCTAGGTTACATGATGGCAATGTATGGATACACAACATATCAGTATCCAGGAATAGGGGTTGCATCAGCCACTTTCCATCTGCTTAACCATGCAACATTCAAAGCCTGTCTTTTCCTTGTAGCAGGTATCGTGGCACACGAAACAGCTACTAGGGACATCAGAAAGATGGGCGGTCTGAGGAAGGAACTGCCTTTTACCTTTATTATAGGTTCTATAGCTGCACTTTCAATGGCCGGGATACCGCCACTTAATGGATTCCTGAGCAAAGAGATGTTTTATGAGAGCTCACTGGAGATCGGCCAGCTTCTTGGAGGGCCATTTGCCATTCTTATACCAGCTGCAGCTGTTCTGGGTGGTGTATTCACCTTTGCTTACTCTATCAAGTTCATTGACGGTATATTTCTGGGTAAAAGACGCAACGATGAGCTTCCAAAACACATACATGAACCATCTATGATAATGCTTATCCCACCTGGATTCCTGGCACTTCTTGTCATAATCATTGGCCTTTTCCCATCTGCTGCTGTAACATATATGATAGAGCCTGCAACATCAGGCATACTGCTTGAGAAGGCGAATGTTTACGTTTCACTCTGGCATGGTTTCAATGCAGCTCTTGTGATGACAATTGTAACATTTATTGCAGGTATTGCAATATATACACGTTATGATGCTATTGCTGCCTGGCAGGACAGCTTCAATGCCCGCCATACTAAAATAAGTATCAACTATGTATACGACAGTATAGTTGATGGTGCAAAGGGGAAAAGCTCTTCTTTTGCAGCTTTTATGCAACCAGGTCCTATAAAGCCCTATCTTGTTTCCCTTTTGGTATTGTTCATTGTTCTGGGGACCATACCTTTAATTCTAGTTGGAGGTTTGATGATACCTCCAGGTCTTGCATTTGATATAAATATCTATGAATTGATCCTCCTTTGCCTTATTGTTGTGTCTGCCGTAGGTGCGGCTGTTATGGGTAAATATATCTATGCTGTACTTGCGGTCTCGGCAATGGGATATCTTGTAAGTCTTGTGTTCATAAATCTTAAGGCACCAGACCTCGCAATGACACAGATACTGGTAGAGACACTTTTCACTATAATTTTCCTGCTGGTAATAGTGAAAGTGCCCCAGACATTCAAGGAACATTTAACAAGGTCTGTACTTGTGAAAGACTTGCTGATATCATCTGCTGTGTTTGTAACAGTACTTGTACTACTTCTGAATGCATTCCAGGGGATAACATCTCCTTTTGAGTCAATATCATATTATTTCATCGAGAACAGCGTTCCACTTGCCAAAGGACACAATATGGTAAATGTCATACTGGTAGATTTCAGGGGTATCGATACCCTTGGAGAGATAGTGGTAATATGTCTGGCAGGACTTGGGGTCTATAATCTAATAAAGAGCAGAAGTGATAGCAAATGACAACACTTATCGCAAAGACCGTTTCAAAGGTATGCGTGCCTATAATAATATTGTTCTCCATATCCCTGCTGCTTGCAGGGCATGATAATCCGGGAGGTGGTTTCATAGGCGGCGTTATGTTCGCTTCTGCAATATCACTTTTTTATGTAGTGTTTGGAGTGGATCATATTGAGTCCATTTATAAGAACCATTGGGACAAATGGTTTGCAGTGGGTCTTCTCCTTGCCACTATTACAGGTATTGGTATAATGCTGCTTGGTTATAATTTCCTAAGGAGTGCATATGTGTCTGCTACCTTTCCGTTGATAGGAGAGATAAGTATCATATCTACAATATTCTTTGACATAGGTGTTTATCTGGTGGTAATTGGTGGTATCCTTCACATATTCAAAGAGATGGGTGAGGACAAATGAATCCCACTATGCTTTCAATAACAATTGCATTGCTTTTTGGGATTGGTACTTTCATGATCCTGAGAAGGGATATGATAAAAGTGGCTATTGGGATAACCGTGCTTTCCCACGCAACACACATGCTGATAGTAACCTCGGGTGCTTTCCTTGGTGGTAAGGTACCAATCATAACCAGTGATCATGAAAGTGGATCTGGTATCATATTCATGGACGACATTGCAGCCGGGGTATTTGCACCCATAGTTCCTGAGGGAACAGAAATGATCTATTCAGATCCTCTTGTTCAGGCCCTCACACTTACGGCTATTGTTATCAGCCTTGCTACCACAGCAGTGCTGCTTATACTTGCATATCGTGTTTATCAGGAACATGGCACAACCGATCTTAATGAGATTCGGAGGCTGAAAGGATGATCCTTTCGATGCAACATGTGCCGGTCATACTCATAGCCTTACCTATTATATTTGGCTCACTAACAATTCTTTTCAGGTCCAAATCAACACTTCAGAAAACACTGAACATAGCTGTGTTCTCATTTCTCCTTGCGCTCAGCATAGCTCTTTTACTGCATGTATGGTACAATGGTATACTCGTATATGAGGTCGGTGAATGGGGTAAATATGGAATATTGCTTGTTGCAGACCTGCTTGGTGCAGGGATGGTGGTACTTAGCTCACTGATATCCCTCATGGCTATGATATATGCCACAGATTATATGGACAGAAAGGCCCTTGACTCTACATTTTTTCCACTTTTCAATCTGATGGTGGCAGGTCTTAATGGTATATTCCTAACAGGTGATATATTCAACCTCTTTGTTTTCTTTGAGGTGCTTGTCCTTTCATCATGCGGACTTATAGTCCTGACAGGAAGGGGTGATCATACAAAGATGGCAGACAAACTGGAAGCCATATTCAAGTACCTTGTACTTAACATGGTCAGTATCATCCTTATGCTGGTATCTATAGCTTCCCTCTATGCCACTGTTGGGACACTGAACATGGCAGATATTGCGGTGAAAGTAGGATACCTTGCAGATGCAGGGGAGCTTCCATGGCATATACATGTAATTGCAATGACATTCATAGTGGTCTTTGGGTACAAGGCTGCTATGTTCCCGTTACATTTCTGGCTTGCTGATGTGCATCCTTCAGCACCTGCCCCTATCCATGCAATGCTTAGTGGAATGGTAATAAAGGTGGGTATATATGGTATCCTGAGGGTTCACTACCTGATATTCAGCGAGTCGATGTTCATGCTTCAGCCTATACTCATAATTCTTTCGTTAGTGACAATAGCCGTTGGGGCCACATCTGCTATAGGCCAATATGACCTTAAGAGACTTCTTGCATACTCGAGTGTCAGCCAGATAGGTTATGTGCTGCTTGGTGTTGGTATGGGCACAGCCTATGCTCTGACTGCTGCTATTGTCTATCTGGTTAACCATGCCATTGCAAAATCCATGCTCTTTCTGACCACAGGCGAAACACTTTATCACGCCGGCACAAAGGATATGAGAAAAATGGGTGGCTATGCCGGTTCAGCCCCGTTTCTATGTATCATATTCCTTATAGGTTCAATGTCAATTGCAGGACTTCCTCCGGCAGGTGGATTTTTTGCAAAGTTGCTTATATTTGATGCAGGTCTTTCTGCCCAGTTCTACATACCAATAGCCATCGCCCTTATATTTGCAATCTTTACGCTTTTCTATCTGTTCAGGACATGGCTTACGATCTTCTGGGGGGAGGTTAAGTACTGTGATCCAACAGAAGCATGCAATATCCGTAACCCAACAACTTCTATAAAAGTTGCCTTGTCTTTGCTGGCCGGTGTTGTTATATTCATAGGAGTGTATCCTGAACCACTGATAGCACTTTCAAGCGTGATAGCAGGTCAGTTACTTGATCCACAACCATATATAACAGCTGTACTTGAGAGGAGTGTAAGATGAGACAACATATTGTTTATGCATTTTTACTTGGTATAGTCTGGTGTTTTGTAAGTGGGGATCTTAGTATTATAAATTTCATTATAGGTGCTTTTCTGGGTTTTTTCATAATACATTCCATGAAGAAAATATACCCTGCTGAAAAGAAGGTCACTATTAAGGATTACATTTTACGTATCTATAAGGTCCTGATATATTTATCCATTCTAATGGTGGAGATAACAAAAGCAAGTATTCTTATAGCTAAGGTAATCCTCCGCCCAAAACTTGATATCAAACCAGGTGTAATCGAGTTCCCTCTGCGGGCATCAAAGGATGTATCTGTAACTGCCATTGCAAACACCATCAGCCTGACCCCCGGGACTCTGACAATCGATGTTTCAGATG
>PXAV01000001.1 GCA_003565715.1 Methanosarcinaceae archaeon | reverse complement strand
GATAACCTGGATAACGCTTTTAAGAAGTTTTTTAGGAAAGAGGCAGAATATCCTACGTTCAAGTCCAAGAATAACCCTGTTCAATCGTTCCAGATCCCACAGCATTATGTTGTTGACATTGACAAAGGTACGGTTAAATTACCCAAGCTAAAGGAACCTGTTAAGTCCAAATTCCATCGTGGATTTGATGAGGAAACTCGGACAGCTACTGTATCCAGAACACCAACTGGCAAGTATTTCATAAGCATACTGGTCGAAGATGGAAGGGAAATCCCAGAGAAAGTTTGTTGGGGACCAAGTATCGGAGTCGATGTTGGTGTTAGTCATTTTGCCATTCTTTCGACTGGTGAAAAGATCGAGAATCCTCGTCATTTGAAAAAGTCAATGGCAAGACTTAAAACCGCACAGCGGTTGTTGTCTCGTAAGAAAAAGGGATCGAGTAACAGGAAGAAACAAAAGTTAGTTGTGGCTAAACTACACGAAAAAGTCACCAATCAACGAAATGATTTTCAACATAAACTATCCAACAGGCTGGTAAGCGAGAACCAAGTTATCGTCCTAGAGGATCTGAACATTTCAGGAATGGTCAGGAATCATTACCTGGCCCAAGCAATTTCGGATGTTGCCTGGGGAAATTTCATAATGAAATTGAAATATAAAGCAGAGTGGTGTGGTAAAACCATTCAACAGATCGGTAGATTTGTGCCAAGTTCCAAACTCTGTAATGTATGCGGATACAAAAATGAAGACCTGACATTAAACGATAGAAGCTGGGAATGTCCTTCGTGTCATACACAACATGACAGGGATGTTAACGCAGCTATCAACATCTTGAATATTGCACTAAACAACATCGCCGCAGGGACTGCAGTTTGAGCTTGTGGATGTATTCTCGCTGGAGAATCAGATGAAGCAAGAAGCCACCCATTTTAATGGGTGGTAGTTCACTAAAAAAACATGTTATAATCCATGAGAGGATCTCACTTCTTTTTAAATTGTTATCTTCATTTGTGCGTACTATTGTTCTGGTTTACTATTGATATTTTTAGATGTTATAAGATAAATAACTCGATAACTATTTATTTGATTATTACAAAAGGTGGGTCATATTACCTTCTAAAAAGTTAAAATGGAAGTGAGATTCAAATGACAGCTATAATTGATAAGGAAGTTTGTACCGGTTGTGAACAGTGTATAGACTCATGCCCTGTAGAAGCAATTACAATGAACGATGAAGATATTGCAGTTGTTGATAGTGATGCATGTGTTGACTGTGGTGACTGTGTAGATGCATGCCCTGTAGAAGCAATTACAATGGATGAATAAAGAACATATATTAAAAGGATCAAATGTCTGCTGACCTGATTTCAGCAGGTTTTTGTTCCTTTTTCGCTAACATTTCCTTTTTAATCGAGTACTTGTTCTTCTTTGATCGCTTTAGATTTGGTTACATCTTATACAACTGTTCATTTAACTAATGCCAAGATTTGATGACATCTATTTCTTTTACCAGTGAGCTTATGCGAAAAGGCGTTCACCTTACATCTATTCTTATCGTCCTGATATATGCTTTTTATGGAAAACAGGCAGCTCAGATTCTTCTGATATCCTACCTTGTGCTAATATTGTTCATAGAACACATAAGACTTGACAGAGGAATTAAAATTCCATTTTTCAATTTGATGTTACGTAAAAAGGAAAGATCGTCCATTGGTTCATATGTATATTTCACATTGGGTGCATTGATAGCTATCTCTGTGTTCAGCCAGAACGTTGCCTTTGCAGCGGTTCTTATGACTACGTTTGGTGATATGAGTGCAGCACTTGTTGGGAAAAGATTTGGAAGGATAAGGATATTCCCAAACGAGAAAAGTGTAGAAGGCTGCATTGCAGAGTACTTTGTTAACCTTGTTATAGCCTTTGTTTTTATAAGTAACCTTTTTATATCAGTTTCGATGGCATTTGTTGCTACCTATGTGGAGACCATCTTTGTCAGGATCGATGACAACCTTGCTATACCGGTCATCGCGGGTGCATTTGCAGAGCTGGCATTGTTTTTGACTTATTTATGAGAAAATATATGTTCCACTCTTTTATGGTGGAACTTAAAAGAACAAATATGAGCATTTAGTTAAAAATAAAAGGCCCTATTGGGCCATCTGATCATTTTAGGCTTCTACAACTTTTATTTCAAAGTTCAGTGCCTTACCTGCTAGTGGATGATTCATATCCAGTGTTACAGTTTCATCTGTGATATCTGTTATTTTTGCAGGCATCTGCTGTCCGTCTGCAGTGGACACCATCAGCATCATACCTTCTTCCATATCCACATCACATTGCAGCATTGATTTTGGAACTGACTGGGCAAGGTCTGGATTGTGATCTCCATAGGCATCTTCAGCCTCAACACGGAAGTTTTTTTCCTCCCCCATTTCCATACCTCTTACAGCTTCCTCAAAACCAGGGATTACCTGACTTGAACCAACAGTGAACTCAAGTGGTTGGTCGTGATTCTGTGAACTATCAAAAACAGTACCATCATCAAGTGTACCGGTATAATCTATTTTTATTGTATCTCCGTCTTTTATTGGCAATATATCAACTCAATTTGTACAAAAAACAAGCTTTATGCCCGTTTCCGGTTCAAATGAGGATACTACATTACTTAGGTGTTTTGGTTGCAAGGAAACCAGGCTAAAACACTTTTAGTTTACTTTCTTTCTTTTTTTTGTATAAGGCGCATGTTACTAATTAACATAAGTTATACCTTCAAACTGTAACTATTGCCTGGATATGGTCTTGTGAGAGTGCACGGTTGTATATCTGTATTTCATCTATGAGGCCTACAAAATTACGTGTAGTATATCCGCCGATATGTACTGGATCGTTAGATTGTACAAGATCACCAGAGGCACTCTGGACCCCCATCAAGCGTCCGTCAACATAAATGTATATTTCTTCATTCTGTTTATTGTAAACACCAGTGATTTGATACCAGTTGTTTTTTTCAAGTGTTATCCCCTGAACAAAATTATTCTGATTTCCAGTTGTTCCAGTTGCAAATTCGACCAGATTCCTGTTAGTGGATGGTATTGCTACTGCATGATGTAATCTGTATGTAGGTTGATTTGGATGCTCTCCTTTTGTTATTATACCTGCATGACTGACTCTTTCGTTAACTTCAGCTTTCCACTTTACATGGGCAACTATAGTAAAAGAATCTGAAAGATCAAGAGCTTCTGTGGGGTTATCTATGATCACGCGACTTGTAGGTGTACCATCGAATCTGGCAGCTTGTCCAAAGGCACCATCTACAAAATCTACATTTCCTTGGGTATATCCATGATTGTTTCCTGCAGAGTCTTTAAAGTCTCCGTCAAATGCCCAGCGTGCGACCAGTCCTTCTTGAAGGTTTAATTTTGGATCAGAGGAATATAGTATATCCTGAAATGTTTTGTAATGGTCATCTGGCATTGAATATGATGTGGCAAAACTAGCAACTGCTATGGATACTATTATTGTTACAGACACCATCATAATAACTCCGATAACCGGGGCAATTCCTGAACTGTTGTTTATCGAGGTTGGAATTTTATTATTCATGTGTTATGTATTCAACTTAAATATATTTATATATAACTATACTAATATTAAATAAATATGATCTCAGGCATATTATTAAATTAGGAGTGTTGTTACATGTCATTCCAAAACGGACTCTCAATCATGTAACAGAAAGTAAAGATAATGTATAAATGTTGTAATAATCTGCCAGGAAAAAGGAGGACTTTTATAATGATTACAAGGATATCAAGCGGAATCAAAGGTCTGGACCAAAGGATACAAGGTGGATACCCTGTTGGTGAATCTATACTGGTAACAGGTGAGCCGGGCACAGGCAAAACCATTATGGGTGTACATTTTCTTTACAATGCATGTAATGATGGAAAAAAGTGCGCAATGGTTGCAACAGAAGAGCATCCGGGAAAAATAGTAGCACATAGTCAGGTTCTGGGATTGGACCTTGAGCCGTTTTTAGATAGTGGTCAGCTTTCCATGATTCATTTGCTTGAAACAAGGGCAGCAATTGTGGAAAAAGAGTCATCCAGTAACATCAAGTACATGAGTGTAGCAGATTCCGATAATATTATAGATCTGGTAAAGGGTGATTATGATGTAATAATTCTGGATAATCTGGGTACTTTCTCTATAGGCATTTAACTGAAGGAGTTCAGGGACATGATCGATGCACTTACACATGTATTAGCAAAGCAGAAAAGCACATCAATAATAATAATGGATGCAACGGCTCATGAGCTTTCTCATCGCATGGCTGAGTATTCCACTTATGGTACAATCAGGCTAATGACAAAAGAGAATCCTTATACTGGAAAAATAGAGAGATTTATGCAAATACCTAAGATGCGGGCTACCAGGATATCTCTTGAAGCTGTCAACTACGATATCACTGAAGAAGGCATAAAGCTTCTATCCAGAAAAAAAGAAGATTTATCGTAATTTTAGGTTTAATTTAGGTTAAAATAGTTTTACAGTAATTAATATATATTAAATGCACATATATATGCCATAAAGTAAAAATATGTTTTGCAATAAGAAGCCTGCTCTGTGACAGATATGTTTATACTTAAAATATGTCTGGGCTATTTATATGGAAATAAATATTATCAATTATCAGACTAATTGGCTTATCTAATAAGAAAAGCCACCTGTTTTAATTGTAATTGACTTCAGAAAAGTTAAATATATTGCATACAGTACAATGGTTGAAAAATGGCTTCAAAAACAAAGACACCAACTGATATAAAAGTGGTCATAGGCCTTGTACTGCTTGCCAACATCTTTGTGTTGGTGCCTTTCCTAAGCGATAGTCCAATACGCACGATACTTGGTCTTCCATTGGTTCTGTTCCTCCCAGGCTATGCCCTTATAGCAGCTTTGTTCCCCGGGAAGGATGATCTGGATGGCATTGAAAGAGTAGCTTTGAGCTTTGGGCTTAGTATAGCTGTGGTTCCTCTGATCGGTCTGGGGCTGAACTACACACAGTGGGGTATAAGACTTGTCCCGATCCTTGTATTTCTGACCAATTTCATAATCATAATGTCCTTTGTGGCTATATATAGAAGGGAAGCACTTGGGGATGAAGCTTTTTCAGTTGATTTTGACAAGCTGGCCAGTTCATTTAAGAACGAGATCATCACAGACCCTGGTTCAAAAACAGACCGGATCCTGACAATTGTGCTTGTGATCTCCATACTGGCATCAGTAATGACACTGGCTTATGTTGTCGCCACTCCCAAACAGGGTGAAAGATTCACAGAGTTCTACATACTGGGACCGGAGCGTATGGCAGACAATTACAGGACTCAACTCGTTTTGGGTGAGAGCGTTGATGTAATAGTTGGCATAGTGAACCATGAATATTCAATGGTGAACTACTCAGTGGTTATCAGACTTGATGATGAGATCATAGATACTCCCCAAAGTTTGCAGAACATTTCACTGGAGCATGACCAGCAATGGGAAAAGCCCGTTTCTTTTGTTCCATCGGTAACCGGTGAAAGTATGAAACTTCAATACCTGCTTTACAGGGAAGACAATATGACAGCATCATACAGGGATCTGCATCTGTGGGTCAATGTGGGAGGGCAGAAAGATGGATAATGAAAAACCTGCTCAGTCTGTTGACGCAGAAGAAGCTGCAACGGTACCGAGTTCCATATTAAATAGAATAGCTCCTCTCCTTAAAGGTAATTATCTGATCAGCTGTGCGGTAATAATGGTGGCAGTTGCAGAGATTTTCCTATATGTCGAAAATGTGCGGGCCAGTATGATAACGCATATCTGTGTTCTTATTGCAATATCTATATCTTCTATGTGGATAGATGGCGATAACTTGGCAAATTCCCTGCAGGCAATATCCCTTCTTTCAATCCTTAGGATATTGAATTTCACAATGCCTATATTTTCAGAGATGACACTATACTTGTTCGTGTTCATATATGCTCCTTTGATGATACCTGTAGTCCTTGTAATACGTCATCAGAAAATGTCCAAACAGGCCCTGGGAATACATTTCAGGGACATTGGAAAATATCTTCCATTGGCTTTGATAG